>NZ_RWKS01000007.1:0-199071 GCF_003985085.1 Sphingomonas sp. TF3
CTTCTCGAATAGGAAGGTGCAGCGGGGCGGCCGGGGCCGGATTCGGTCTCTTCATGCGCCTAGCGAGGCTGCTTTCCCGAAAGCTGTTCCCGACTGAGTTTTCTCGAAACGCCCTGTTGAGCGTGGAGAAACGGGAATATTTTCGGGACGCCAAGCAGCCGGCTTTGGAGCGCTTACAGACTTCCCGCTTTGAGAGTTGACCGCTGGCTTATCCGTAAGTCGGCCGCGAGAGACCCGCTGCGAAATCTCACCGCTCAGCGCTCGCGGTCTCTCCGGGCAAGAGTGGTTAAGACAGCGCCAGCGACATAAAAGGCCGGCGGCACCAACCCGCGCACCAGATCGACATAGCCAGGCACGACCACGACCAACACCCAGATCGAGTCCGCCCATCCGGCGACGGCGAGGTTGAGCCAGTAACCGGATTTGTCGTTGCGCCAGTTTCGCCACAGGCCGACCACGAGCACGAAGAGCGCGATCGTCAGCATGTAGGCGGCGAGCTGGTAAAGACGCGCCTGCGCGAGACCCTGCTGCCCCGCGCCGAGACGCCAGATGTCCGCCGCGACCTTCACGTGGAAGAGGCCCCACGCCGCGTAGCAGAGCGCGCCGAGCCGCGAGAGCAGCGACGCACCCTGCCGGTGATCAGTCCGCGGCATAGTCCCGTCCCTTGCGCTCGCGCTTCGGATCCAGGCCGAGCAGATAGTCGAGCGAAAATTTGCCGCCGCCGCGGAAAATGATGGGAAGCAGCAGCCCCGCCCAGCTCAGATGGGTCGGCCATGCGTCCGGGTAGACAAAAACCTCGATGACCGTGGTCATGCCGAGCAGGCCCAGGGCCGCGACCCGGTTGAACAGCCCGAGCACCAGCAGGATCGGAAACAGATGCTCCTGATACGCCGCCAGATGGGCGGCGATGTGCGGCGGGATCAGCGGGATTTTATAGTCGGTTTCGAACAGCGAGTAGGTGCTGTCGGTGATGTGCAGAATACCATCGACCTTGGTCCGGCCCGACATGAAGAAGACAGCAGCGACGCCGAAGCGTGCGACCAACAGCAGGATCGAACCGGGAAGCCGATCGAGCAGCGTGCAGAAGCGGGCGTAGTAGTTCATTGTCATTCTCCCCTTGGATTTTCTTCGGCGAAGGCGCCGGCAGACAGCAGCAATGCGAAGATTGAAGTGACGTCCCCGCCTTGGTCGGATGCCTTGGCAGCGGCCTCGGCGAGCGTTCCTCCTGCGAGGAAGGCTCTGGTCGGCGCATCGATGACGCGAACTTCGACTGCATCGCCCGGCCGGGTGATCAGGGTGATCTCCTGATCCCAGGTGATCGCGTCGAAGGCATCGGGTCCGGCCTCGGGCTGGTGCGCGAGCCACAAGCTTGCCGCCGGCACGAGTGTCTGAGCGACCCGCGTCGCGGGGTGCCACTGCAGGGCCGCGTCGGGGTCGATACCTCGCGCAAGCGCCGCTGCGTCCAGCGGAGGGTGGTCTGCTGCGAACAACGCCTCGGTCACGCGGCGCTCGAGCGCTGCGACGGGACCAAGATAGGGTGCTTCAGCAAACGGGGTCCAGGCGTCGACGAAGTGCCCGAACCTGTCGCCATAGAGGCAAAGCCGGGGCTCGCGTGGCGGGGCGACCTCAACATAGGATGTTGCGCAGGCGGCGAAGGCGTCCTCTCCGACCATCGCCGCCGTCACGGGGTAATTGGCGAATAGCGCATCGCGCGCCGCCTTACTCGCCGTGTTGCGGTGGATCGCAACCGCGCGCCGCATTGCCGGATCATTCGACGGATCCGGAGAGGCAAGCATCGCGCCGAAGGCGTGTTGGAAATCGGCGGCATCAAGCATCGATCGGCATCCTCTGCTCGAGCAGGCGGTGAGCGCGGTCGCGCTCCAGAATCAGCTCCTGGAAGGGTGGAATTTCGTCATCGCGTTCGATCAGGGTCGGACGCGGCCCGACGCGGTCGATCAGGCGCTGGTAGAGCAGCCAGACCGGGTCGGAGACCGGCGCATCGTGGCTGTCGATCAGCAACCCGCTCTCAGTGTCGGGATCAGGGCGGTGGCCGGCGAGGTGGATTTCGCCGACGATCGACGCCGGGATCGCGTCGACCCGAGCCTCCGGCGAAAAGCGCAGGTTTGCGGCGCTGACGTAGATGTTGTTCACATCGACCAGCAAGCCGCACCCGGTGCGTCGCGCCAGTTCCGACAGGAAGGTCGCTTCGTCGAGTTCGTGTCCCGGCAAGTCGATATAGAGGGAGGGGTTTTCGACCATGATCGTTCGGCCAAGCGCGTCCTGCACGCGCGCCACGTTACCTGCGGTGATGTCGAGGGCCTGGCCCGTTCGCGGAAACGGGAGGAAATCGGAGTGATGCGCGCCCTCCCACTTTTGCCATGCGAGATGGTCGGAGATGGCGGCCGGGCGGATCAGGTCGGCGAGGGCCCGCAGCCTGCGGAGGTGATCCTCCGCAGGCGGTTCCACCGACGCCAGCGAGAGGCCGACGCCGTGGAGAGAGATCGCGAAGCGCTCAGCGAGCGCAACTAGCGCTCGCAGCCGCGGTCCCCCATCGACCATATAATTCTCGGCATGGACCTCGAACCACAGGCCCGGGTTTCGCGCCGTCAGCGCTTCGTCGAGATGCTCGAGCTTGAAGCCCAGGCCTGCGGTCATGGTCATTTGACGACTCCTCAGGCGCCGGGCGTGAGCGAGCCGAAGCCGTTAGGCGTCTTGATCTTGGCGCAGGTGCCGGCCGGCACGAGCTTCCAGGCGTCCTTCTGATAGTTGATCTTCGAAGTGCCCGCGCAGGTGGTACCGGCGCCGGCCTTGCAGTCGTTCTTGCCAGCCTTGGCGACGCCGTAGCATTTCTCCATTGGCTTGCTCGCCTGGGCGTGGGCGGCCGTGGTGGCGCCGGCGGCGAGGGATGCGAGCAGCAGGGCGCTGAGCGTTGTGGTGGTACGGTTCTTCATGTGCAGTCTCCATTCAGCCTCACGTACGGCGCCCCGGGATGGGACGCCGCACGATGGTCCGGGAGGCTGATAGGGTCGGACCATGCCAACGAGTCCGCTCGAACAGGCGCTGCGGTTACAGATCGAACCTGCAAATAGATTTTGTGTCGGTTTGTAACCGGCAGTCCTCGGCCGGCGAAAACATGGCTGCCACTCGGCAAGACAACGTCTCAATTCAGGAGTTTCCTATGAAGACCTTCAAGACCGGCGCTGCCATCGCCTCTGCCGCCGCCATGCTCGCCTTTGCGGGTATCGCATCTGTCAGCCCGGCTCAGGCCGCCGGCGCGCACGCATCGGGCAAGGTGCAGCCCTGTTATGGCGTCAATTCGTGCAAGGGCACGTCCGATTGCAAGTCCGGCACCCATGACTGCAAGGGCCAGAACGACTGCAAGGGCCAGGGCTTCAAGGACATCTCGTCCAAGGCTTGTGCAAAGCAGGGCGGCAGCCTCACCCCGAAGGCCGGCTGAGCAGCCGCTGGGCCCGGCTGAGCGGCCGGGCTCCACCTCCGCGGAATACCGTCCGGCGGCTTCATGCTGCTGGGCGGTATTGTGCGTCTGAAGGAGCTCCCCCGCACAAGTCGTGGGGACGAGATAGCGGGTCTTGCGGCGGGCAATCCGGCTGGATCGATCCGATCAGTCGCGCGCCGCCCGGAACAGCGCGGCCACGCCGAGCAGATAGGGCATGAGCCACGGGATCGCCGGGATGCCGACGATGTCGCCCGGAACCATGTACCAGTCCTCGCCAAGATCGGGAAATCCGAGGCCGCGCGCCGCCAGACCGAGGATCGCGATCGTCGCGATCACGGCGACGAGCTTGGCCTTGATCGGTCCCAGCCAGCCGGCGCGCGCGAAGGCGAGCGCATAACAGCCGGTCGCGACATAGGTCAGCAAGCCGGCGAAGAACAGGAGCACGTCCGAGCTGTTTTCAGTCAGGGTGCCATAGACCGGCAGATAAGTGGCAGGCTTGTGCGCCAGCGTTATCATCCAGCCGATCAATATCGCCGTCCAGACGAGCTGGACGAGCGTGCCGAGCAGCCCGGCTGCTTGACCCAAGGGCGCCAACAGGCGCTCACCGGCATCTGCTAGCGTGTCCTTTAGCATCAGGAACGCCGCGCTCATGAACGTCGCGGAGACGAACAGGATAACGTAGCGGATATGATTCATCGCGAGGTTGGCGGCGAAGGGCGGTCCATAGCCCGGCATCAGGGTGAGCAGTGCCCAAGGCAGGATCAGCAGCATGCCCACGACGACGATGCGGCGGCGGTTCTCGTCGCCCGAGCGCCAGGCGGGGCCCGCCAGACCGTAGGCTGCGCCGCCGATCAACAGCAGTTGCGCGACAGTGAGCGCGGTGGCGACCGGTGTGGCATAGCGCATCGGCGCGCCGACGATGCCGATCGCGACCGGCAGCATGACGATCAGGAGCATCGCGCTCACAGTGCGCCGGTCCGTGCTTGTCGGCATGATCGTTTGCTCCGCCGGAAGACCGCTAGACGGCCCGCACTATTCCACAAGTTCAGTACATCGGCTACTCTCAGCCCCACCGGCAAGCCACCGATCGACTAGCGGCTCGGCTTGGTCGAATTTCCCTCGGGCAAGTAACCTTAGGTGATGGCGGATCGAACTCCTCGACAACGGAGAACGACCCATGTCAGCCAACTTCATGAACCATCTGCCGATCATGCTACGGCCCGATCCATCCCGCACTGTTGTACGGCCGTTCGTGCCAGGTGACCCGGGTGCTTTCGCAGTCGCGAGCATGCCGCGATCGCAGCGGATCATTGATCGCATCATGGCCCTTGGTCGTGAGGAGGTTGCTCGGGAGCGGCGGAAAATCACGGAATCGCTCGACGAACGGCATCGCGATGTCGACGCTATGCTCATGCGACGCTTCGACGATGTCATCGATCGGTGTGGCGGCTTCTGCATCAATCCGGCGGCTGTTCGGCCGGATCAGGCGCTTTTGATCGGCGCCTATTTCTGCAACGAATATTCGTTCGAGGCGGCCGCCCTGTTTAATCCGAGCATGGTCATCCACCCGGATCAATCGGATGTTCCAGACGGAGCGGTTCGCTTCATCATGGCACTGCGCGCGATCGGCGAGGGGCACGTCTCCTCGGTCACGTTCAGAACCGGACTGATCGGGGCCGACCAAACGGTGACCGTCGATGTACCCAGCCCTACGGCGGTGCCACCGATCATCCTGCAGGACGCGCATGAGGGGCTGTTGGGCGTCAAACTGCTTTGTGGCGGAAGCTACACCCTGTCGGAGACGGTCCTGTTTCCGATAACGCCCAGCCAGCGGCAGGGGATCGAAGATCTTCGGCTCGTCCGTTTCGTCGAGGATGACGGAAGCGTGCGGTTTTACGGCACGTATACCGCCTTCAGCGGCGCCGCTGCCCGTTCCGAGCTGCTCGAGACGGAGACATTCCGCAATTTCGATATGCGACCACTTCGCGGCGACGCGGCGAGTGGCAAGGGCATGGCGCTGTTCCCGCGGAAGGTCGGCGGCAAATATGCGATGCTGTCGCGCCACGACAACGAGAATATCTGGCTACTTTCGTCGGATGATCTGGAAAGATGGAACGGCGGGACCAGGATCCTTTGCCCGCGCTACCCTTGGGAATTCGTCCAGATGGGCAATTGCGGGTCACCGATCGAGATCGACGAGGGGTGGCTGGTGCTGACCCACGGTGTCGGGGGTGTCCGCAACTACTGCATTGGCGCATGTCTGCTCGACAAGGACGATCCGAGTAAGGTGCTGGCCCGGACGCCGCAACCATTGCTCGAGCCCGCGCAGGACAATCGCAACGGCTATGTTCCCAACGTGGTCTATAGTTGCGGCGGTCTGGTGCGAGGACGCACGCTATTTCTGCCTTACGGCGTCGCCGATGATTTCGCGACGATCGCCACGGCCAATGTCTCCGACATTCTGGCCGCGATGGAGTAGCCGGGCGGTCGCAAATCAGCACGCGCTCGCGCACGCACATGGGTACTCTTTCGCTCCTCGCCGGCGCTACCAGCGCGACGTCAGGGGCAGGACGGCACGCGTGAGCAGCGTGATGGCGGCGCAGCTGAGTGCGTACCAGAACACGATGTAGAAGGGGTCGTCGCTTGGGCAGTGGAATGCGAAAATGAAGGCGCCCCAAGCCGCAGACGCCACGCCAACGGCAGCTGCGCTTGCCTGAAGATCGGTCGGCGCGCCGCGCCGCATCATAAGCCCGAAGGCGACCACTGGCGGAACCGAGAGGACCGTCATGACGGTCAGGCACTCGACGCCCATTCGCCACATCAACCGGGCAGCAAGCCCATCCAGACCCTGACCAGCAACGTCGATAACCACGCCTACGAAGACGATTCCCGCCAGGGCGAGCGCCCAGCGGCGAAGCCCCTTTCGTGGCAAAGACTCCGGGCTGAAGGAACGCAAAGCGACGTTCACACCAATGAGGGCGAGAACGCCGAGCCCCGCCATTTTCCACCAGAAGGCTGCTCGGCCGATCGCCGCGCCTATATCAGGCCGCATCGTACCAAGTGCCAGGAAGCCCGCGAGCTCGACAGCAGCTAGAGCAAAGAGGATGACAAGCTGGTGGCCGAACCTCGGCCGCGGAACCGGACGAAGATCACCTACCAGTTTATCGATCAGCGCATCATTCGACATCGGCCTGCTTCTGAACAATCGCGGCTAACCGCGCCAGCCCCCGGTGAATGTTCACCTTGATGAGGGACCCGGACTGGCCGGTTCTCTCGGAGGCTTCTTCAACGGAATAACCCTCGATTTTCACGAGCCGAATAGCTTCGGCCTGTGCTGGTTTCAGTTCCGTCATCAACCGCGCCAAAATGACCGAGCTGGTCACGCTGCTCTCATGGTCCTCAACAGCAATTTCGTCAGGAAGCTCCTCCGTCCGGGAGCGGCTCATCGACCGCAGGCGGTCGATCCACTTGTACCGCGCGACCGCCATCAACCACGGCCTGAACGGCCTTTCCGGGTCATAGGTGTGTCGCTTTTCATGGACCGCGACCAGCGTGTCCTGGACAGCATCCTCCACCATGGCGGGGGGGAGGCGCCGCGCGTAGAAAACCTTCAGCCAAAGCCTGACTTCATCGAGCAGCCGTCGATAGGCGGCGGCGTGCCCCTCTTGGGCCGCGGCCATCAACTCGCCCCATTGGTCGGCGGTCTCGCTCATCGACGAGCTCCCCGGCACCAGGGCCGACGCGCTGACCGATCGTTGGAACGCAAGATGGAGGCGGGGCTGCACCGCCCGTCATTCGACCAAGCCTCCCGGCCGGTTACAGTCTCTACGAAAATAAATTGTCGTGGGGTTCTTTGCCCCGGCACCGGGACGCGTCGTGCTATGACCTCTGCGGGCTGTCGCTCATCGCGCATCCTGGACCTCCCCGTTCAGGCCGTTCTGGCGCATGCGGGTCGGATCAATGCCGAATTCGCTGCGAAAGCTGCGACTGAAATGGCTGCGGCTGGCGAAGCCCACCTGATTGGCGATGTCGGAGACCGAAAGATCCGTGGACAAGAGAAGCTGCCGCGCTTTGTCGAGACGTGCCCGGCTTACAAACTCCATCGGTGGCGACCCCACCGTCTCGGCAAAGACTTTCGCGAATTTGGACCTGCTCATGCCGGCCGCGCGGGCAAGATCGGCCAGGCTATGATTTGAGGCTGGATTCTCGACGACCAGCGCCACCGCCCGGGCCAGCGACGGCCGCTCGAACAGGCCCGGGAGGATTTCCCGCGAACCACGGTCCTGAGCGGATCGGCGCAATGCCAGGATCAGGCACGCCTTCATCAGCGATCCGACGAGGGCCTTGCTCCCCAGTGACGCGACACCTGTTTCACGAAGGATTGTCGAGAACGCGACGCCGACGACCGGTTCATCGCCGACATGCGAACAGATTGGCTCTTTCAGCCCCTCGAATGGCCCAAACGATCCACCGATGTCGGCTTTGATCTGACCGCAGGCGACGACGACGCTGCTCCGGCTCCCCATGGTGGCATCGTAGTGCATCAAGCCATCGCGCCGCCTGCTGCCCGTCTCCTGCGAGGTGAGGATCTTGGAGGGCGTGGCCGAACCGCCGATCACTTGATCGATATACGCCGGTACCAGGACCACACTGCCTACCGGTGCCTCAATGCACTCGCCATCGGCGAGGCCGAGATAGAGCGTACCCGCGAGAATGAAGTGAACCTCGATCTTGTCGAGCTGCTTGATTTCAATCGCCGAGGTCGCGGTGAACTCGCAGACTGCGAACTCCTTCACGTTCACCGCGAGCGCAGCAAGAATCTGGTCGATCGCGGCGTCATTCATAACGGGCATAGTGTGCCGTTTTGTCGCAATGATTCCAGACGATTCGCAACGAAGATAAAAATACGGATGATGCGGCACGCCGGTGGATGATCCGGCACGGGCGCATTCGCACGCCTCTATGAGATCGATAAGGCATGTGTTGGGGGCAGACTTCGGCGGCGGCCCGCCACCAGCACCAAGTCAGGGGCGGTTTGCTGCGCTCGTAACGCTTCGCTGGTCATCGCACTCAATGGGCCGCGACCCTGCCCGTGATCGAGGAGCCGACTGGTGCTGCATTCACTTCGCCCTCCGCGCGGTAGCGAGCGCGGTGGATGGGCTGCATCTGATCGGCTTCGGCGCCTAATCCCGTAATCAGGCGCGCCCCCCGATCGAAGGTTATATAATTCCAGAACCAGTTGGCGCCCACGACGAGCCGGTTACGAAAGCCGACGAGAAAATAGATATGTGCGGTCGACCAGAGGATCCACGCGGCGAGCCCGGAGAAGCGCACCCATCCGAATTCTACAACCGCTCGCTTCCGACCGATCGTCGCAAGGCTACCGAAGTGGCGGTAGCGGAACGGTGCCGGCAGCCGACGATAGCCGAGCTCTGCGGCGATATGCCGCGCCGCGTGAATCCCTTGCTGTTTGGCAGCAGGCGCAATCCCTGGGACAGGCTTGCCCGCGGCACCTGTCGCTGCCGCAGTGTCGCCGATCGCATAGACCCCGTCACGGCCGGCGATCTGTAGGTTTCCATCGACGATGACCCGACCCGCCCGATCTGGCTCGACTTCAAGCCACCGCGCAGCGGGCGAGGCCTTGACGCCGGCGGCCCAGATAATCGTGGCAGAGCGGATCAGCACCCCATCGACCACCACTCCGCTTTCATCGATCTGGGCCACTCTTGAACCGAGTCTGACCTCAACGCCGAGCTTCTCGAGCGAACGCTTTGCGGCTTCGCTCAGTTTTTCGGGAAACGTGCTGAGTAGCCGCTGGCCTGCCTCGATCAGGATAATCCGCACGCAGCGCCGCGTGATGTAGTGAAAATCCATCTCCGCCGCATGCCGCGTCAATTCGGCGACGGCGCCGGCCATTTCCACCCCGGTCGGGCCGCCGCCAATGATCACGAACGTCAGGAATTCTGCGCGTTCCTCGACATCTTCCTGGCGGTTGGTTTCGGCGCGTTCGAGTGCGAGCAATATTTGCCTGCGAACGTGGAGCGCGTCGTCGATAGTTTTGATGCCCGGCGCGTATTTCGCCCAGCCCTCGTTACCAAAGTAACTGTGCGTCGCGCCGGTCGCCAGTACCAATGAATCGTATGTCAGCCTCGCTCCGCTGGCGAGGCTCACGACCTTACGTTCGTGATCGACGCCATCGACGCGATCGAGCAGCACCCTGGTTCGTTTTTGACCTTTGACGATCGAACGGATCGGCGCGGCGACGTCCGCTGGCGACAGACCCGCTGTGGCAACTTGGTACAACAAGGGTTGAAACAGATGGTGATTCTGCCGGTCCACAAGCGTCACGTTGACGTCGTACCGCGCCAGTTCTTTGGTGGCGGCGAGACCGCCGAAGCCGGCGCCAACGATGACAACATGCGGCACCCGCCGGCCGTCATTAGGGCCGTGCAGTAACTCTTTCGACCGGTTCACGTCGATGCTCCTAATGATGTTTCCACCACCCAGTTCGACCAAGCGGGAACGCGGGTTACTCGGACAGTGCCCAGTTCTACGCGCCCTGCGCGCATCGGTTCGGCACCGTCCGAGGGTGCGGTTTCGCCCAAATTTTCCGCGCCGCTTAACGCGCGGCCCGCAGCATCAAAGCGCTCGGAGGAACAGGTGGGCAGCGTCGTGGGGCGCCACCTGCCCACGATGCGCCGGGTTGATGCAGCGCCTGACCGGGCGCGGCGGCTCGATGTCATGAGCCCGGGCCGGCGTCCACCGACTGCCCGCCTTGTAACCGACAGCTAGCGGTGGTCGTTCGCGATTTTTTTTGGCCGCCTGTAACCATAGCTGTTTCGGAGACGAATGCGTCGAGACCAATTGGAGGAACAGTCATGCATGCCATTCGCATTCGTACGATGATCGCTACAGCATCTCTCGTCAGCTTGGGGCTGCTTTCGGCTTGCAGTAAGGAAGCCGAGCCGTCCGCGAACGCGTCCGGCGCGATGAGTGCGACCGAAAATAGCGGTGGCATGGCGGACGGCGCGGCAATGACGTCAGACAACAGCATGGCCGCAGACGGTAATTCCGTGGCCGCCGGCAACGCTATGGGCGATTCCATGCAGCCTTCGGACAGCATGCAGAAGAATAGCCACTGAGCGCGGGGCGCGCGTCAGGGAGCAAGGTAAGAAAGGTGATGCGGTACGGTTGGCTCCTCTGCACCTCCCTAGCTCTCGGAGTCGCGCCTGCGCGCGCCGATATACCGGGTTCGCCGGTCACGCTTCAGGCAGCGGACGGCGTGAAGGTTCACGGCGACTATTATGCCGCGCTGCGGCCCAAGGCCTTGATCCTGCTTTTCCACCAGGCAGGATCAAGCAGGGGTGAATATCGTACTATCGCGCCCCGCCTCGTCCGGGACGGGTTTAGCGCGCTGGCCATCGATCAGCGCTCCGGCGGCTCGCTTTTTGGCCGTAACGAGACGGCCGCCGGCTTTGGCAAGGAAACGGGCTATCTCGATGCGGCGAAGGATCTCGATGCCGCGATCGCGTGGGCTCACAGCCGCAAGCTTCCGATCGTTCTTTGGGGCAGCAGTTATTCGGCGGCGTTGGTTTTCCTCGAAGCGGCAAAGCAGACCGACATCAAAGCGGTTCTCGCATTCTCTCCCGGCGAATATCTTGGCAACGCAATGCCTGTCCACCAAGCGGCGGCAAGACTTCGTATGCCGCTATACGTCACATCGGCGAGCGACGCCGGGGAAGTGGCCGCTGCGAGGTCCATCCTCGCCGCCTCACCATCGCAAACCAAGCAGCAGTTCGTCCCGCGACGCGGCATCCATGGGTCGTCCACCTTGCTCGCCGACCGCGATCCCGAGGGAGCGCCTGAGAATTGGCTGGCCGTCGAGACCTTCTTGCGGCGGTCTTTTCCTTGACTTGAATGATTTGAGATTGGCAGCTCGAGCCACGTAAGGAGTGGCTGGGCGGATGGCACGACGAGCGCTTCGGTGCTTCGCAATCTGCTAATTTCCGCCGCTATCTGGTTCCGATCCTCCCGATCCGAATGCTAGGGAATCAGCATGGCAGAACGAACGCGTTGGCAGCTTGGCTCGTGGACCTTCGACGCCGAGGGTGCACGTCTGATTGAGGCAGAGAACGAGACGCCGCTCGAGCATCGTGCGGCCCGCACGCTCGAACTTCTGTGTCGTGAGCGCGGTCGACTGGTAACACGTGAAGCGATTTTGGCGCACGTCTGGGAGGGCCGATCAGTCAGCGCCAACAGCGTCGCCGTCGTCGTTGCTGATTTGCGGCGCGCTCTCGGCGACGACGCGGGCGCGCCCCGCTTTATCGCCACCGTGCCCAAACGCGGCTATCGATTGTTCGAGGAGGCACCCGAAGCCGTTGAGCCACCACGTCCCGTTCCGACGCGAACGCTCATCCCTCGGGCGCTCGTGATCGCTCTGGCGATGGTTGCCTTGCTCGGTTCGGTGATCTTCACGCTGCGCGATCGATTTGGTGCGGACCACATTACGGTTGTCGTTGCCCGAACGGCGAACGATACGGGGCAGACGCAATATCAACCGCTCGCAACGTCACTCCAGGCGCTGGTCACCGACCGGCTCGCCGGCATGGGGATGTACGTCGTAGCGGGACAAACCCCAGCTGGCCGGTCCGAGCAGGAGCATATGCTATGGCTACGGTCGCGGCTCATCTTATGGAACGGCATTTCGACGTTGTCGATGGAGGCCGTCGATGGCGTCGGACATGTCATCTGGACGGGGATGGCTGTTGCGCCACCCAACGGGCTGGCATCGGCGACGATCACGCAACTGAAGAGTTTCCAGGCCAGACTATGCTTCCGCCCGCGGCCTCATCTTAGGGTCAATCCCGCTGGCTGCTCGAAGCGTGCCATAGCCGCCCAACCGTAATGGTCTGGCCAAAGCGTTCCGTCGGTGCGTCGCCAGGCGTCGTCAGTGGCGAGCACGAGCGTGTTTTTACCCTTGTGGAGAGAGAGCTCGACCCTGGCGTTGTCGGGAGCGAACCGTCCCGCCGGCGCCAACCGCTTGGCGGACGGGTAATAGAAGTTCTCGCCACCATAGACCCGTGCGCCGTTGAGAAACAGCCAAGCACGGGGAACGAAGCCGAGGTCGACCGTCCTGGCGCCATCGGCGACGGCATCGATCTCGACCTTGAGCCAAGCAACTTGCCGGCGCGGGCCATCGTTCTTCGGAATGGCACGGGCGAGGTTGGCCAAACCGTCGGGTTCGGCTTCCAACGGCTGCCAGCCGGTGTTCGGCAAATCGTTCAGGGTCGGGATGCCGTTAGCTGGCGCTGGCGTAACGGGACCCAGTAGCCAGTGACGGACGACGCCGGGCTGCGGGACATCGACCGGCGGCGGCGCGGACGAACCTTTGTCGTCGGGCCGAACGACGAAGTTGGCGAAGATGGCAGGTCCCTTCACGGCGAACCCGCCGCGATCGGCGAGGCCTTGCAGGCGCGGGACATCCAGCGATGGCTCGAGGGCGTGGTTGACGAACAGTCGTAGCCGCCCGTCCGCGATCACGATGCGGAGGTGGTTCCAGCCCGCCGCCACGAGGGGCGCGCTGTGCTGGTAACGCGAATAGGCGTTCCACTGCATGCGCCCGTTGGTGATCGGGGCATATTGCACGCAATCATTGGCCGCCGGGCAGTCGGGATTGGCCCGCACATAGATGAACTCAGCGGTATCCGCGTCGCGACGGTGAAGAAGGATCCCGGTATCGGCGTAAGCGAGTGCCTTGATATCGAACTCGACCGTTCCCTCAGCGAAGGTGCCGGCGTTCGTCTCGGCATACCCCTCGGTGACGGTCATCAACCCGCCTGGGAAGGCCTCGTCTGGCGCGAACGTCGTTTTCTCCCCCCGCCAGATATCTGGCGTCATGGGATAGGCCATTGCGACCGCGGCGGTGGAGGCAGCCGGCGCTGCGGAGACTGCCTGGCTGAGCGGCAGCGCACCAACGATGAGGCACTGTGTGTAGCGCAGGAAACTGTGGGACATGATCGGCTCCAATGAATACGAAGCATCAAGTGCAGAGCGCGCGCACCAATGTCGCATAAAGAGAAGATAAAGGACGTAAAGATAACCTACAGAACCCGGTGTCTTCCCAGATGCGGTACCGCTGCAGCACGGTGGTCAGATCGCGGTTGTGAGGTTCGTGAGCCAGTCGGGTGATACGCTGAGGATCACGCCCTCGATCAGATGATCGGTACCGGTGAAAATCAGTAGGCCGACCGCGATCAGCAGTCCGCCCAGTGCCTTTTTGCCGCCGCTGCCCGCGCTCATGAGCCGACCGCGCCAGCGAGCGATGACCGAACGTGCAAGCAACGCAAGGATCAGGAGAACGCTTGCGATGCCGAGGCCGAAGGCCGCCATGACGAAAGCGACTTCGCCGAGATCCTGCCCCTGCGCCGCAAGCACAGTCGCTGCGCCCAGCGTCGGGCCAACACACGGGCTCCAAACCAATCCGAGCAGGACGCCGATGCCCGCCTGTCCTGCGAGGCCGAACCTCTCCAGCCCAGCCTGCCGCGCACCCGCCCAATTTGCGAGCGGCGCCGCGAGACGCTCGGTGACACGCTGAAACTGCGGTACCACCAGCGCCAACCCGATCAGGGCCAGGATGACTGCCCCGGCTACGCGCACGACGTCACTGTCGAGCCCGAGCGACTCCCCAGCGGTCGCGATCACGAAGCCGGTCGCGGTGAACGATACGACCAGCCCCGCGGCCAGGGCCAGCGGTCCAAAGCGGTGCTTCTGCGCGGCACTGCCCAGAATGATCGGAACGAGGGGAAGCACGCAAGGAGACAGGATCGTGAGCGCGCCTGCGGCATAGGCGAGGACCGGGTTCAGAGCACCGCTCATTGCCCCATGTCCTTTCCTGAGGGGCATACGGCACAGATTGGGAATTGAATGTGCATGGCGAGGTTCCGTTGTCATGAAGGTCGCCGGCCAGTGCGCGGCTGTGACAAGGATTTCGCGAGAGGGGCGTGTGCGGTTACAGTCGGCGCCGTAATCTTCCAGTTGAAGGCGCGGCCGGTATTCGCGCGCATCCCCCCGCAGTTCGGCCACCCAACGATCCAACAGCCACCCCCACTGCGGATAACGCTTGGTCTACGTCTACTTGCGTTTCGAGGGCCGCGCCTTAGCGAGTTGCCCGGGGATTATTTCACCGAACAGCAGAGGCCATCACTGCGGTGATGGCATCCTTGTTGGTCATGTAGGCCAAGCGACCTACCTCCTGCCGGCCGCGGAACGCGATCAGGGTCGCTTGCTTTCTTACGCCAAAACTTTGCCAGATCGGCTTCTGCTTGTCGTAGTTGATCCGAAACACGATGAGCTTGTCATAGGCCGGCGAAAGGACAACCTGTTTGATCGTGTGGTTCTGCGACGCGCACACCGGACACCACCAGGCGTGCACGTCGAGCAGAATGGGTCGGCCTTGCGCCTGTGCGGCGACGAAGGCGGCCTGATCGAACTCCCGGAACTCGGCGGCATGCGCGGGCGCCGCAGCCACTATCGCCGCCGTGAAAAGGGCGGAGCTCAAACGCAGATTCATGATGACGATCTCCAGGAAGTGGCCGAGCCGGTTGGCCCTCCAATGGGTTCGTTCGCGATGCTTGAGGGGTTACATACGACGCCTCAATCCAGCCGCGTTCGCTGCTGCATCAAGCTGATCGCGAGCACCACCAAGAGAAAGGTCCCGATCGGCGCACCTTGGGAGAGTATCGTCCATCCGTCCTGTCCTCGCAGCGTCGCACCGCGCGCGGCGCGCACGAAATGGGTCAGCGGGAAAATCTCGCCGAGACGCTGTGCCCAGAGCGGCAGTGTCGAAAAGGGGTACAGAAATCCGGAAAGCAGCATCGCCGGCAGATAAAAGGCGACCGCGCCCTGAAGCGCCGCCAGCTGCGTCCGCGCGCGCGCCGCAAGCGCTTGCCCAAGCATCAGATGCGCGGCGGCGAACAGTGGAAAGAGGGCAAGGAACGCGAACATGTTTCCGCGGACCGGCAGCGCGAATAGCCAGATGCTCGCTGCCAGCACGATAACGCCCTGCAATGACCCGATGACGGCAAGCGGCACGACCTTACCCAGCAGCAGCGGCAATCGTCCGATCGGCAGGGCCGCCAGCGCTTCCCACGTACCAAGCTCGCGCTCGCGCGCCAGGCTGAGTGCACCGAGCATCAACATGCTGATCATCATGATCGTGCCGATGAGAGCCGGTAGGAACGCCCAGTCCGGCCGCGCGGAAGCATTGAAGAGCCGCTCGATACGAAGACGTGGACCATAGTCGGCCACGTCATTCCGCTTGGCGAGAGCGTGCCAGTAGATCGCCTCGACCCTCGCTTCGGCGACGACCGAGAGGTTCGGATCCGTGGCGTCGATAACCGTTCGCACCGGTTGGAAGGGACTCGTCGGGAGTTCGATCGCGACTGCCGCCTTTCCGGCGCGCACCATCGCTTCTGCCTGGCCAGGTGCGAGGTTACTCCTGACGACGCGGAGCTGGGCGGCACCGGCTAGGCGGGCGACATCATCACGATCAGGCCCAGATCCGGCGATCGCCACCTCCACCTGAGCGGCCGACGGCCTAATCGCATAGCCGAACAGCAGTATCTGTAGGGCCGGCACCAGGAGGAGCAACGTGAAGCTCGTTGGTGAGCGCAACAGGCGGAGGAGTTCGACCTTCGCGACAGCGAGCGAGATTCGGATCAGAGCCATTAGCCTCGCGGCTCCGCCAGACGGAGCACGGCATCTTCAAGGTCGCTAGCCCCCGACGCCGCGACGAGATCCGTCGGTGTCATCGGCCCTTCGGCGATCCCGGCCGCGTAGTGGAGCACGCTCGCGCAGTTTCCGGCCTCCGCCAGATCGTGCGTGCTGACGATGACGATGTGCCCTGCGGCCGCAAACTCCCCGAGCCAGCGCCAGATAGCCCGCCGGGTGGCGACATCGAGTCCCGCCGTGGGTTCGTCAAGCAACAGCAGCGCCGGATCGCCGAGCATGACGGCGGCAAACTGCGCCCGCCGGGCCCAGCCGCCCGACAGGCGATCGAAGCGGGTGGCGAGAACGTCGGCGAGTTCGTAGCGACCCGCCGCCCGCGCGATCACATCCGATCGATTTCGCAGCCCCAGAACCGCCGCGCGAAAAGCGAGATTTTCCACGACGCTCAGTTCGGGATAAAGCGACAACCTCTGGCTCATATAGCCGATCGTCCAGCGGAGAGCGGTGCTCGGCTTACGGATGTCGTGAGCGAACACATGCCCTTCGCCAGCATCCGGCCGCACGAGGCCAGCGAGCATCCTGAGCGTCGTCGTCTTGCCACCGCCATTGGCACCGACCAGACCGAGCATTGCGCCCGGCTCAAGCGTGAAAGCGACGTCGCGTACGACCCAGGTGCCACCATAGCGCTTGCCCAGGCCATCGACCCTAACGATCCGGGCTTCGGGCTCAGCCGGCCTCATGGACGAACCCTCCGAACATATATTTGGTGGCCTCGGCCCCGAGCGCGAGCGTCAGCGTGCCCGAAGCCGGGCGACGCGCGCGCAACTCCGCGAGCGCGGTCCAGATCGCCGCGGACCCGGTGTTGCCGACGCGATCGGCGTTCACGAGAAACCGCTCTTTGGGCAGCTTCAGATACCCGGCCAACTGTGAGCCAATTCTGCCACTCGCCTGATGCGGGATGATCCAATCAGCCCGCCCAATTTCGAACCCGCGATCAAGCGCAGCCTGAACACCGGCGTCGAACAGTTTGACGCCGTCCCGTAGCACCGAGGCGAAATCATGCTCGAACGTGAGCGGACCAGCATTGCCGGTACCGGATCGCTCCGATCCGCCTTCGCGCATTTGTAACCCCGGAGGACGATGAAGACCGAGAGCGCCGAACCAAGCGGTGTGAAGCTTATCGGAGGTGGTTCCTGGCGGGCCAAGGATAACGGCACCCGCACCATCGCCCATTTGAACGAGGTTGACGATTTGGCCGGATTGCCCCTCAAGCCTTTCCAGGTCGAGAAAGACCGACCCGGTTTCCGATCCGACGATCGCCACCGGTCGGGCGCCCGGCTGCGCCAGCAATCCGAAGGCGATCATCAGCGCGTTGGCAAAACCTGTGCATGCCTGTCGCAGTTCGACGTGAGGGCCGGCATATCCGAGTATGTCGGCAACGAAGGCTACATTGGAGGGCAACGGCTGTGCGGGTGTGGCCGTATGCGAGATCAGATAGCCGAGATCTGCTACTTGGAGGCCGGCATCGCGAAGCGCGGCATCGACGGCCTGCGCGGCCAGAACAGGATTGCTCGCCCTTTCAGCCTGAGTGTCTATCCGCGCCGTCCAGGCCCGGCTGATATGGCGCGTGCGGACACCCATTCGCTCCGCGACGGACAGGGCCAAGGTCCGCTGGCGACCGCTCAGGCCGGCTTGGCGGACCAACGTTTCGGTCGTCACGAGTGGTCCGGGAAAGGCTGATCCCGTTCCTAAGACCGACAGCTCACCCTGCGATTGCCAAGTCTGAGCTAGGCCTGTGCTCACGCGTGATACAGTGCGGCTGGGAGGCGGGCGACATCGGTTTGGAGCCAATGAGGATCGAACGACAATGCCTCAAACGCGTCGCTCGCCTCCACGAGCAATGCCCCCAACCGTTCGCGAACCATGGTGCCCACGATCTTCAGGCTGGTCTCACTCATCCGCGAAATGACGAGCTCACGGGTGATCTGGACATGCCGTGCTTCATCGCGGGCTATCCTTCGCAAGACCGGCGCCAACGCTGCGTCCCCTGCGAGGGGCGTTCCCGGTCTGAGCAACCGCGATAGAAGCAGGCAGACTGCGGAATCCAGTGCGGCGATACGGGCAAGGCGAATGGCTGAGTCACCACGGCCCAGCTCGAGGTGAAACCGCCGCGACATGGCTCGCAACCGAGTTTGGTCCGGAGGCGCGGGCAGCCCGGCCGCGAGCGCCTGGATCAATCCGTCGTGAACCTGTTCCTCCGCCGCTACACGGCGCAGTACATTGCCTGCTTCGGGGTCTTCGCCATCGGCCAAGTCGTAGAAGGCGAGCCCGGCAGCCTCTTCGCCACATCCAAGGATTGGCAAAAGCACAGCTAGTGCGTGAGCTGCCTTTTCGGGAAGGGCGCCGTAGACTGGTGCGGCGATAGCGGCCTTGGCCGGGGTGAAGCACCGAAGGCTGGGCGACTTAACGCGCAGATCCGAATCCGAGGCGGTTGGGCTATTCATATTGGTGAATTCGTCCGCCAGTGGCGACGCGTTACAAAGTTTGGGTGCGGAGGCGCGCGTTTTTGGAAGTGGGCGGATCAATCCCGCAGCCTGTCGCGCCCGGAGCTGGCACGCGGTGCTTCGTTCGGTGTTTTCAAGCGCTCAATTGTCAGGCCCGCTCGATCATCGCCCCGGCAAAACGGGTGTCGTCGCCGCCGCCTGACGATATCGCAGCTGCTGTGAGGCGGGCGCCGATACGCGTTGGGCGCCCGCCCGCATTCGCGACATCTATGCGGCGTGGCGCCAGCGCGCGATATCCTGAAGAACGAGGTTCTCGTGAATCTTCTCGTCGAGGCGCGATTTGAGAACATCGCCGATGCTGAGGATGCCGACGACTGCACCGTCGAACACCACCGGCATGTGGCGGACCCGGTGATGGGTCATTACCGCCGTTACTTCGATGAGCTTGTCGTCGAGACGGGCAACCAGCGGCTGGCTCACCATCACTTCGCGGACGGTATGCCGATGGGCCTCGCCGCCCCAGCGGACCACCGCGGCGGTGATCTCGCGCTCCGAGATCAGCCCGCTCAACGCGCCCGACAGCCCCTCAACAATCAGCGCGCCAACGCGCGACGACGCCATCAGCCCTGCCGCCGCCGATAGGGTCGCGGTCTCGATGATCTGGTGAACGTCGGCACTTTTTTTCTGAAGAACGTCGCTTACGAGCATGGCACTTACTCTCTACTAGAGGAGGCCATCTGTGTTTGGATGAGCCTGGAAAGAAATTCGGTCCGCTCGCCTTTTTGGTTACAATGGCGAGCTCTGAATCGCTTGATACCGACGCGATCACTCGTCCGCCGCGGTGCAGGGACATTCGTCGAAAGATCGGGGCGGCTCTTCGGTGATCATTGATCAGCCGAGGAAGTTGACGCGACAAGATTCCCCTTAGCCGGGATAGGTGAGACGACGTTCGAAACGCACGTGCAACTCGTGCCGGTGTGACGGTGGCTGTATAGCTTCAGCCATGGTTATCGCGCCATTTGACCGGAATACGCAGGTAGGTGACGCCGTTGGCCTCCGCTTCGTCGAAGCGGCCGGCGCGAATATTGACCTGAATCGCGGGCAACAGCAGCTTGGGCACGGACAATCCCGCATCGCGCTGCTCACGCATTGCAACGAAATCGTCCTCGCTTATGCCGTCATGAACGTGGACACTGGTACGACGTTGCTCTCCAACCGTTGTTTCCCAACGATACTCGTCGCGACCGGGTGCCTTGTAATCGTGGCACAGGAACAGGCGGGTCTCATCGGGAAGCGACAGCAACCGCCGGATCGAGCGGTATAGTGTGCGCGCATCACCGCCGGGGAAGTCAGCACGCGCGGTGCCGTAGTCGGGCATGAACAGCGTGTCGCCGACGAAGGCCACATCGCCGATCCGGTAGGCAATATCGGCCGGCGTATGGCCGGGGACGTGCAAAACCTCCACAACCAATTCGCCTATCGCAAGGTGGTCCCCGTCCTCGAACAGTCTGTCGAAGTCCGACCCATCGGTTTTCAGGTTGGTCATCGCAAACACCGGGCGGAAGATACGCTGCACGTCGCGGATGTGCGCACCGATGCCGATCGATGCGCCAGTATGCGCCTTGATAAACGGCGCGGCCGAGAGATGGTCGGCGTGGGCGTGTGTCTCCAACACCATTGTGATCCGCCAGTTCTTTTCGCGCGCGAGAGCGATGATCCGCTCGACGGAGCGAGTATCGGCGACGCCGCTCGCCAGATCGAAGTCCAGCACTGGGTCGATGACCGCGGCGGTGCGCGTCGTGGGGTCCCCGACAAGATAGCTGATCGTGTTCGTCGGCTCGTCGAAAAATGCCGTGATCGAAGGTCGGGTCATCGTCGTCTCCGCTGTGACTTGACTATATATAAACAATCACTAAATTAGCAACCTCTAACGGAGTGGCGATCATGCTTAAGCCGCCGATGGATCTGGCGACCTTCGAGAAGAAGGCCGACCAGGTCGCGGATACCCTGAAGGCGATCGGCAATGCGCGGCGGCTGATGCTGTTGTGCAAACTGGTCGAACACGGCGAAGTGACCGTGAGCGACCTCGCGCGCGATGTCGGCCTGTCGCAGTCGGCCTGCTCGCAGCATCTCGCGAAGATGCGCGAAGAAGGCCTCGTCGCCTTCCGCCGCGAAAGCCAGACGCTCTGGTATCGACTTGGCGATCCCCGCGTCGAGATGCTGCTCACCACGCTCTACCAGCTTTATTGCAAGGATTGATGCGATGACCCCCACAAAGCTCTCCCCCGCCGATGCCCGCACCGCGATCGATGCCGGCGCCCGCCTCGTCGATATCCGCGGAGCCGACGAATATGCGCGCGAACACATCGCCGGCTCGCTCAATCTACCGCTCGACCGGATCAGCGATTTGGCGCGGGACGAACGTCCGGTCGTGTTCCACTGTCGCTCGGGGATGCGTACCGCAGCCAATGCGCGGCAGCTTGCCGATGCCGCGCGCGGCGCGCCGGCCTATATCCTCGAGGGCGGCATCGACGCCTGGCGTAACGCCGGCCATCCGACCATTACCGATCGCTCTCAGCCGCTGGACATGATGCGGCAGGTGCAGATCACGGCCGGTGCGCTGGTGCTGGCAGGCGTGTTGCTCGGCCTTTTCGTCTCCCCTGGTTTTCTCGGCGTGTCCGCGTTCATCGGCGCAGGGCTAATGTACGCCGGTGCCACGGGCTGGTGTGGGATGACAAAACTGGTGCGCATGATGCCGTGGAACAGGCGCGTCACCGCCTGAGGCGAAGATGGAGACGACCACCATCCTTGCAGCTCTCGCTTCGGGCGGGGTGATCGGTCTCATTCTTGGTCTGGTTGGCGGGGGCGGCTCGATCATCGCCGTGCCGCTGCTGGTCTATGTCGTCGGGGTCGGGTCGGCGCACATGGCAATCGGCACCGCTGCGGTCGCCGTAACGGTGAATGCCCTTGCAGCCCTGGCCGGCCATGCCCGTGCGGGGCGCGTCAAATGGCGGTGCGCGGGGGTCTTCGCGGTGTCAGGCATGATCGGCGCGGCGTTCGGTGCCGAGCTCGGCAAGGCGATCGACGGCAAGCGGCTGCTCGCGCTGTTCGGACTTTTGATGGTCGGCGTTGGTCTGTCGATGCTGCGCAAGCGGCGTACGGCAGAGAAATCGGACGTTCGCCTGACACGCGGCAGTGCTCCGGCGCTGCTGCCACGGCTAGTCCCGATTGGGCTGGGCGTGGGATTTGCGGCCGGGTTTTTCGGTATCGGCGGCGGGTTCCTGATTGTGCCGGGCCTGATTCTTGCCACCGCCATGCCGCTATCTTTTGCGATCGGGACGTCGCTGGTCGTGGTCAGCGCGCTCGGTCTAACGACCGCGACCTCCTATGCCATGTCTAGTCTGGTCGATTGGCCCGTGACGACGCTTCTGATCGTGGGCGGGGCGGCAGGAACCGGGGCTGGCATTGCAGCAGGTCGGATGTTCTCCAGACGCAAAGGACTTCTCGAACGAGGGTTCGCCATCGCAGTCGTCGCGATGGGACTCTATGTAGCTACGTCGTCGCTCTAACTCAGATAATCCGAAAGAACGGTTCCAGAGGCCAAGGAAAGACGATCTCGCGCTGGACGCGTCTCGCTGTCAGGCCCGATCCCGCCTTGGCGTGAGATAGCGGTAGAGGGGCTACCAGGTGATGCCGAGTTCAGCATACCGCTCCGCGACTTGGATCTCGGGTTGCCCACTCGGCTTAGAGAAGCCCTGAACTTCGCGCGCGTTCCCGAATGGCGGTATGCGGCTTCAACCGCCCGTTCGGTTTGCTGATACCAGGATTTGGGCACCATCGGCGCCGCTCCAATCGATCGCCCGCGTCACCCGCTTCACCTCGCGCCCCTTGGAATCGAGCACAATCGAATAGGGCATGCCGAGGGCGCCGTAGAGTTCGACTTCGTGGAGAGATGCGAATGCGAGCCGGAGATGGGGATATGCTGTGCCAAAGGCGGACCGGCCTGTCTTGGGATCCTCGTCAACAGACGCGGCGATCACCGTTACACCGGACCGGCTCGCGGCGAGCCGCTCCAAACTGGCCAATTCCGCCCGACAGGGCACGCACCAGCTAGCCCAGAAGTTGACGATAGCCGGGTGTCCTCGCAAGCTGGCGAGCTTGACGGGGCCCGGGCCGTCACTGCTCAGTGTTGGAAGCCGGGCGATTGAAGCGGTCGGAGCGATCGCGGTTTCGGCATGTATCAACGTTGCTGTGACGCCCACCACCGCCAGCAGAACCGCGTGCGCTGCGACGAAATAGAGAGCGGCCTTGCGACAGCTCATTGGACTTTGTCTTTTACCTTCGGCCAGTTTTGCTCCGCCCGAGCGATGGTACCAGTCACGTCTTTGTTGAAGACGCCCTGCGTTTTCTCGTTATAGTTCACATAGAGCTTGCCGCCGACGACACGGCCGGTCGCCGGATCGGCGTCAACCTTTTCGCCGAAGGACGTCCCTACCGCGCAGAAGCCACCGAACTGCGGAACATATTTCGTGGGTTCTGACAGGAATGCCTGACGATGTGCCTCGGTTGCGAATTGATAACGCGCACCGTTGAACATGGTGAAGATAGCAGCGTCACCTTGGGTCGGCCTTCCGCTGTCGAAATAGGCGACAGGATCGTATCCGCGCAGCGCCAACCCCGCTTGATCTACGTTTACGGGCGAAGCCGATCCGGGAACCGCGGCTTGAGTGGATGCCGGTACCAGGGCAGAAAACGGGGCGGCAGTGATCAACAGCACGGCGACGAGACGCCGATAATTCATTCGCAGCATACAGAATCTCCCGATCGCGAGCGCATAGCTCGCGTGCTCGTGACTTCGCCGGACACCGCCACCAGGTTACAAGCAACATCATGGGTGCCGTAAAAGGCTATCGATGCCGCCTTTTTGCCTCTGCATCGGGATGGGCATCACATCGTCTCACTCGATGGCGTCATCGAGACAATGCGCCACCGGCGAGGACGTGCAGTCCCAATACAAACAGACCATTCTCGGGGGGGGGGGGCTTGCGGTCAACGTCGTCGAATGCTGACGACTCCACTTCGCTGCAGGTGAATCAATCCAGCGTTTCTAGGCTCACGCACTGTCCGGTCGAACACGCGCGGCATTCGTGATAGCGAATCCTGGAGCGCCGCCATCACGCAACTCGCCGAGCATCGTGATCGCGCTATCGAGACAGATTCTGACCGGTTGCCGACTCTCGCCGCTCAGCAAGTCGCGCGCCAATGCAATCAAACGCACGGCTTCAAGCTCGTTCCGATCGTCGGCGGATAGAAGGTCTTCAATTGGCAATCGATACATCCATTTTGGCGGTTAACCGCTAGCGCCTGTCATGCACGCCGTCACGAGTCCAGTTTACATCAAGTTGGTGTAGAGCAAAGGGCCAAGCAGGGTCCTCACATCAATTTGATGTGAGGGTCCGTGGCGCGAGGCATCCACGATAGTCGCTATCGCTGGGTGATCGAGCGCTTGGTCGAGGCAAGGAAGAAACTGGGCCTATCGCAGGAAGCGGTGGCGCAGCGGCTCGGCAAACCGCAGCAATATGTCTCACGCTATGAGACGGGCGAGCGCCGCCTCGACATCTTCGAATATCTCGACGTGGCGGAGGTGCTTTCCGTCGATGGCTTAGCGCTCGCGGGCGAAGGGAGCTCTCAGATTGGCTAACTGTCAGCGCTCCAACCGCAGGGTGCCCGATGGATCGAACGCCGCGACGCGCTCGGGATAAGAGACATATGGAAACCGCACACGCCACCAGTCCGGTGCCGTCGCCCTTTTCACAAACCCTTCCCGGTTGGGCAGTTGCATGATCTCGCTGGCGAGCGCGACATCCTCGACGCTTCGCTTGCTCTGCATCGATGTCGACCGCGATGTGAACCGCCCGCGCGTGCGCGACCGGCTGACATCGTCGCGTTCTACCTCGCGATTGCCGATCAGGTCGGACGCAAGTTCGGCCGTGCCGCCGCCCTCGCTGAGCCCGCAGCGGAGCAGCAACAGATTACCGCAATTCTCGATAATGGTGTGAGCGCCCTCACCGTAGATCTGTTTGACCTGAGCAAAGCTCTGGAAGCCGATCGCGACCCGCCCGCCGAATTTCCGTAGTCGAGCCTGGGCATCCTTCAGCCCTTCAATCCGACCCAGCGCGTCGAGCTCATCGACATGAAACCAAATCCGACGTTCGCTCGAGGGGGCGAGCGATAGCGTCTCCATGATGGCAAGGTTCATCCAGCAGGAGATGAGGCCACGCAAAGCCGCAATCTGGTTGGCGGCATAGGGCATCCAGAGCGAACCTTCGCCCTCACGCACCCAGCGCCGGATCGAAAATCCCGGCCCCGCCCGAACGCCGAAGCTCCGCAGGCTAGCGACCGCGGGTGTGATCGTGCCGAGAATGCTGGCGAGCATGCGCTCGCCCCCTTCTTCAAAAAAGCGAGCAGCCGGCGTCCCGTCGCACAGCGCTTTCAGCTGCGCCCTGTTTGCCTGGGTGAGTGCGGCAACAAAATCGGCGGAACTGCCCATCGCGTTTCCGACCCAGCTTTCCATGGCACTGCTCAGGAACTGCTGGGCGTAACTGATCCACTGGTCGTGATCGCCATGTCCGAGATGAGGGAGCAGCGACTGAGCCACCATTGCGAAGTCGCCAACCTGCTCGATCTCGCCGAGCAGATCCCAATGGGCGCACCGCGCATCGAACGGGTTGAGAATGATGTCGCCGGCCTGGTAGAAGACACTCATCGCAGTGCCGTCGGGGTCGGCAACGACCTGACGGTCTTTACGCCGCGTCGCGCTGGCGATGATCGCGCGGAGCGCCGTCGATTTGCCAGACCCCGTCGTGCCGATCGCCGCGATGTGCATCGTTTCATCTTCGGGCGTGAGCGGCACGCCAGCCAGTGCAACACGGTCGGTAAGGCCGACGACCAATCGGCTGCGCAGCCGATTGGCGGTTCCGCGCATCCTGGTGCCGCGCAGATGAATGACCTTTTTCGGCCAGGCGCCGAGGCGCGCGGCGACCGCCCCGCCAAGATAAGCAAAGACCGCCGGCAGCATCACCGCGAGTGTCGGGGTGTCGGTGAGGAAGCTTGTATAGAGCCACAAACCGATCAGCAGCCCGCAACCCCAGCCAACGGGTGCGGAGAGCAAGGCCCATGGCGTCCGCCGATCAACGGCCTGGACCACGCCGATCGCAATCGTGCCGGGGAGCGCCGCCACCGCGAACCAGAAATGATACCGGTGCAGCGCGAGCCACAGCCAGCGCTGGTCAAGCCAGGGCTCGAGGCGATCGCGATGGCGCCAATGTTCGAGAACAAGATCGCGCCACGCGAAGCGCGCATCAATGGGTATGAAATGCGCCACAATCGGCCAGCCAACACCAATCGCGACAACCGAAAGAAGAAAGGCGATTTGATGGACGATCGGATCCGAGCCGGACCCTTGACCCCCACCCGCTGCGCCGCCGCCCTGACTCACCGTTCGGCTCCGTAGTCGCGATCCTTGCCCGGTGTCGGCACTGCCTTGGCCGCGGCGGCGAAAGCCGCGCGGGTTTGCTCGGCCGATCGTGGCGGCGCGTTGCCGAGTGCCGCGAACGTCTCGCGCAGTTGCCGCGCACGGTCCTGCTCCAGGCTGGCCTTCGATCCGCTCGCGTCCTTCCCGACTGGTCCCCGCGCCTGCGCATTCGCGGCCGCCTGTGCCGGTTGTGGCGCGGGATTCCCGTCGGCCGCGCCGCGCGCGCTGCTGAGGGCAGTACGGTTCGTGCGCGGCGGCGGTGCGCCCTCACGCTCATAGTCGAGCGCCATGTCCTTCGGACGCTCGCGCCCAAGGGTGCGACGCAACTGACCCTCATCGGCGAATTCGTCCCGGCCGTAGTGGAGCGCGGTTCCGGTCCGGTGGCGCGACAGGGCGACATAGCTCGAATGCGCATCCATACCGGGTGTCGCCAGCACATGGGTGCGATCGACCGTCATGCCCTGCGTCTTGTGGACGGTCGCGGCATAGCCATGATCGACATGGGCGTAGCTCTTCAGGTCGACCTCGACCCTGCGGCCGTCGTCCAGCCGCACGGCCAGCGTATCGCGACCTGCGCGTTCGATGGTGCCGAGCGACCCGTTCTTTACGCCGAGTTCGCGCTCGTTTTTCAGAAACAGGATGCGATCGTTCTCGGCGAACTGCCGTTCGCCCCGTTCGGTCTGCACATTTACGTCGCGGCCGAGCTCGCCTTGTGTTTGGAGCCGCTCACGCGCCGCTTGATTCAACATCGCAACCTCCTTGTTCATATGGGTAAGAATGATGCGGGATTCGGTCGGCGCTGCCCGCCGGTCGATGTCCCAGCGGTCGATGAGCGCGTCGCGCGCGGCGTCGCGCGTGTCTGCGGCGTGGACCATGCCGGCCTGGCTATAGGCGGCGATCGCTTCACCGGTTTGGCCCGTCGCGAACATCCGCGTCGCATCACGCATCCACTGCTCGGCCTGCCGGCGTACCTCGCCGATCTCGGCCGCCCCGTGGCGTTCAGCGAGCAAGCGGAACGCAGCACCGGCCTCAATCGCCTGAAGCTGCTGGACATCACCGACCATCACGATCTTGGCGCCAGCGCCGGCGGCCTCCGCCAGCACGCGCTGCAATTGCCGCGTGCCCACCATGCCGGCCTCATCGACCACCAACACATCGCGCGCCGTCAGCCGATCACGGTCACGCGCCCAGGCATGTTCGAAACTGGCGATGGTGCGCGATGCGATTCCGGAGCCGCCTTCAAGATTCTCGGCAGCGATGCCCGATAGCGCAGCGCCCCGGACGATATAGCCGGCGGCTTCCCAAGCCTCGCGCGCAACACCAAGCATCGCCGATTTACCGGCACCAGCATAGCCAACGACAAGGCTGAGTCCGGGCGCTTTGACGACATGGTCGAGGGCAGCACGCTGATCGCGTCCGAGCACCAGGCCGCGATCCACTGCCCCCGCAACTGCGCGTTCGACATCGTACCGACCGACCGGATGTCGCGAGGCCGAAAGCATCGTCGCGTTGCGTGTCAGCGCTTCTTCTGCGCTCAACATCGAGACGGTGGTGAAGCGTTCCTCGCCGCGTCCGTCGCGGCCGAGCGCGAGGATCTGATCCGAGCCGTGCATCGCGGCGAGCACGCGATCATATTGCTCCTGTCCGTCCGAATGGCGATGCGCGAACATCGCCATGTCGCGGCGCGTGAACGTCGCCTGCTGTCGGGTCAGTGCATCGAGGCCGATTTCCGGCTGGGCGATGATGGTCGCGCCGTTGGTGCGAGCGATGCGGATATGCTCGTCGGCCCGCTCGGCATCCTCGCCGCGCTCCAACCGCCGCGCGCCGGCCGCGCCGATCTTGTGCTGCGGCTCCAGATCGATCCCTTGCGTGTCGTAGCTGCGGTGATCGATACGGGCTTCGATGCCGAGCGACGTCAGTCGGTCGTTGACATGATCGGCCCAGCGCTCGCGCCATTGCTGGAGCAGTGCTGTCGCGTTCCACTCACGCACCTTGGCGCCGAACCCGTCCGGTCCGATCTCGCGGGTGGCGAGCATGACATGCGCATGCGGTTTGGCCTGGCCGTCGGCGCCGACGTCCCAGTGGATGTTGAGATCGGCGACCATGCCGCGGCCGACGAACTCCTTGGCCACGAACTCGCGGGCGAGCGCCACGCCCTGTTCCTGGGTCAGTTCGCGCGGGATCGCGAATTCCACTTCGCGGGCAAGCTGGGCGTCCTTGCGCTTCTCGGTCGCCTCGACCTCGTTCCACAGCGTTTCGCGATCCCGCAACCGCTCGGGTGCGCCCTCGGGCAACATCACTTCAGAATGGACGACGCCCGACTTGTTGGTGAAGTCGTGGTGACGATCGAGTCGCTCGTCATGGAGCCGTGACGCCGAGCGATAGGCGGCGGACGCCACTGCGCTCGAGCCATTGGCGCGGCCGATGATTTTGGCGGAGAAGTGGTAGATGGCCATTATGGCCAACCAATTACGCCTGATCTCGCGACGTCGGTACGACGTATAAGCGCGCTCTCCTACGCTAGAGCGCTCATGAGAGATTTGACGCGTTGAACCGGGCGTCACGCTGCCCAGCTAGAGCGCATCGACCAGCGAGATGGAGATGCGACGATGCGTAAGGTGCGAGATTTCGATGCGGAATTGAAGGCGCTGGGTGACCGGGCAAAGCAGCTCAGGGTGCGCAAGATCCAGCAATTCGGTGAACTGATCGAGGCGACCGGCGCCGATGCATTGGAGCCCGATCTGCTGGCCGGCGCGCTGCTTGCAGCGGTGGCGGAAAAGGAGGGCACCACGACCAAGGCATGGACGGCACGCGGTGCGCAGTTCTTTCGTGAAACGAGCCGGAAATCCTCGCGCCGCGCTCGTGGCATCAGCGAGAGCGGCAAAGCGGCTGCGGGCGGCGCGGAACCGGCTTGAGGCGGTAATCGCACGAACCGACAGGAGGGCATGGGTAGTGGCACGACGGACCCGAACGCGGCACCTGATCGAACTCGGCGGCCTCGTGCAGAAGGCCGGCCTGGTCGACCTCGCCGCCGACGATCGGCAAGTGCTGTACGGTGCCTTTCTCGACATCGCGATGCGGATGCGAAGCGATGAGGCTGCCCACGCGACCGCGCTGTTCAAGCGACGCGGGGCGCGGGCGTTTGCCGATGAAGCGGAGCAAGCGGCAGAGGCGGAACGCGAGAAGGTGCGAGCGGCATTCCGCCAGCGCAGCGATGCGGAATAGACTCTATGTAACGGGGCCAGCCGCGCAGCGCGCAGGCCGGCCCCGAGAACAGCACTATCAGCGGCGCAGGGCGACATTCCGGACGCCCAATGGAAACATCGCATCGGAGCGAACGGTCGGTACAGAATCGTTCGGTGCGGCAGCGCGGTCGGCGTTACCATCGTTCGTGCCGGCCGCCGATGTCGGTGCGACACCGGCCGGCTTCGACGTGCTGGCGGGTCTCGCCATGAACAATGCCGCCTCCTGCCAGCGCGCCTGGGCGTCGGCCTTGATGATCAGGGCGCCGGCACCACCGAGACGCGCTGCATAGGCGACCGTTTCGGCAGGAAGCGGCACGCCGCTGGCGGCGAAGCGCGTATAACGGTTCGGTCCGGCATTATAGGCGGCGTAGGCGCCGGGAATGCCGAACCGCGTGCGCAACTCGGCCAGATAGAGCGCACCACCGATCATGTTCATGCGCGCATCGAACGGATCGGCCCCGAGCCCGTAGCGCGCGGACAATGTCGCCCAAGTCGCTGGCATGATCTGCATGCAGCCCATCGCCCCCTTTTGCGACACCGCGCGAGGATTCCCGCCGCTTTCGGCGCGCATCACGTGCAGGATCATATCGAGGGGAAGACCGGTGCGCATCGCCGCTTCCGGGGCATGTACCGCGCAAGTGTCGGACGGTTGCGATTTGGCCGGCGCCGGGAATGCCGTAAAGGCGAGGCAAGTCATGCCGAGGCCAGCGGTGCGCAGGAGGCGACCTCCGCTCATGACCACACCCAGAGCGGCGTTGCCCGCCCGATCACGCTGGCGGCTGCGACCGGCCCGAAATAGCGGCTGTCGAACGATGCGCGGACGTTGCGTGCGAGCAGGAAATAGTCGCTGGCGCCAAGTCCGCGGCAGCCGGACCAGCGCGGCAGATCGCGACCGAAGCGATCATGATCGAGCGTCGAAGCGACCTGCAATCCGTCGATCGTCACCGTGTGACCGTCGCGGCAAACGCGCGCGCCGGTGACGGCCGCCACCGGCTTTACCAGCAGGGCGCACTGTTCGACATAGTGGCGATCGGCCATCAGCCGCGCGAGCGCCGGCGACGGACGCACAACGGCCAGTTCGCCGACCCGTGGATGGCGGCCCGGCTCGATGCGATAGAGGCCCAGCGGCACGCTCGCCGACACGTTCCAGACCAAGCGCAGATTGGGCCGTGCGATCGACGGCAGCGTCAGCGTTGCGAGCGCAACAGCGGACGCTGCGATGATCGCCCGACGGCCGGAAAGCGACCATGCGCCGTGTCGCGGACGTCTCAACGCTGGGACACTCGGGGTTTCTGCGCTGGGTATCTGCGCCATCACGATTGCCCTCCGGTGGCACCGTTGCGCTCCTCGGGACGGCGAACCGCAGGGAGCACGTTCGCGTTGTTCGGATCGGAGGTGGAGGCGCAGGCGCCACGGTCGGCCCAGGCGCGCAGTTCCTCCAATGTGTAGACGACGCGACCGCCGATTTTGCGATAGGCGGGACCGGTGCCATAGGTTCGGTGCTTTTCGAGCGTGCGCGCGGACAGGCCGACATAATGCGCGGCCTCCTTGGTGCGTAGGTAGCGCGTGTCCTTGATGATATCGGGCATGGTAATCTCCATTCGAGGCATCGCGGGCGCCCGGCGGGCAACTCGCGATGCCGGAGATCATCGGCGCTCGAAGGGGGTCGTGGGTGGCCGGAAAGAGGGGGCCATTACTTCGGCCACACCCGGGACAATCGCACTGTCGAGCAGATCGGTTGCTGCGCTCGCTTACCTCGCCGCAGGCTCAATGCACCTGATGGAATCGGAACCTGATGGACGCTAATAAGGCGGCGTGGATAGCATCGACGACGCCAGAGCGTTTCTCATCGCCCGAGAGCTGATCGAACAGCATGGGGACGATGTCGGGCGTTTCCTGCAGGACAAGATCGATGCGCTCATGGCCTCGGCCGACTTGGAGCAACTGTCGGCATGGTTCGTCATCCGCAATGCTGTTGCGCTTTCCATCCAGTCTGATGCGACACTTCACTAGCGGCTGGGCGGATGGCACCGGCCCTAGGATGATTGAGCTCGAATTGACGTGCCCCACCCGCTTAGCAGCGACAGATATCCCCCCGTTCTCATCCAGAGACCCGTGTCCTGCAATCGACGGAGATCGGATCGCTCGGAGCTCGTTCGCCAGTCGTCGGGCATAAGAGGAAGCAGCGTGGCGGCGATGTCGCGGAGCGTCATGCCGTCGGCTGCCGCATCGTGGATCGCGAGCATAGCCGCCTGACGGGGCGCATCACGGTATGGCGCAAAGCGGAGCGGCGGGCCCATTCCGATCGCGCGGCGGAACCGCGCGACGGCAGCGACCCGGGCGGCGTGATGCTGGTCGGGATGAACATAGATCCCGAACGGCTCGCCTTCGATCGGCTCCAAGTCGGCAGGCAACCAGAGCGCCAGTTCTGGCGCGCCGTGGCGGCGGATCAGCAAATGTGCGCCGCCTTCCGCTTCAAGCCGATACGCTCGGCCCCAGCGCGCCGGCTCGAAGCGTAATGCACCGAGTGGGCGAGCCCAGGTGACTGGGCGGACGACGGTGACCGTGTCGGCGAGACGCTCAGGCGCCCACCCGATCAGTGGCCGGTCGGTCGCCGGTACTTCGGGTGGAACCGGGAAAGGTGAGGCCCAGATGGGCCGCCCTCCTTCCCAGCGGGTGCTGGCGCAAGGTTGTAGTGACCCCGGCGTTTCGCCGGGCCGACGCCCTTGCCTGCGCCGAAGCGCGTATCGCGTCGGCGGGCGCAGTCGCCCAAAGCGCGCGGTATTCGGGATTGCGCCGAAGCCATTCCCAAGCGAATCCGACGGATGAAAGTTCGAGCAATGCCCTATACCTGTCGGGCAGACGCAACGTGTGGTAACCTGGCATCGCTTCCTCCTCGATGCTGTTTCCCCGCCATCGAAGAGATTGATTGAGGCCGATTTTCCGCTCAAGCGGCCGAGGGCTTATGCAGGTATAAGGGCGACCTTATGGTGCCGCGCGCGCTCAGCGTACGAGCATAGCGAGAGCCCCACCCGGACCAGGTCCGGACGGGGCTCCGTCGATCCGATCAGTCGCCGTTGCGCTTGGCGGGGCGCGACCAGATCAGGCTGTATGTGTCGCCGTCCTCGTCGTCGAAGAGATTGGCGTAGATCGGGCCGGTGAAGCTGGGATCGTCGAGTTTGAGACCGAGATATTCGCGACCCTCGTTCGACTGCTTGGTCCAGCCCGCACCGATCTCAGCCCGGCCCACCATTACCCGGTGCGAGGGAGCGGCATCGCTGGAGCGGTTGGTCTCGGGAACGATGCGCACGCCCTTGGCCTGGACGCTGAGGGTCACGATCTCGCCGGTGAAGCCGTCCGAGGTCTTCTTGAAGGTGCCGATGGTTGCCATGATGAAACTCCTGTCTTGATCTTCGAACCCGCGCCCATCGCGGCCTCGATGGCTTGCCCGGTGACCGGGACTGCCGCCGCCGCAGCCGACAGGCCCGAAGCAAAGCGGAGGACGGGGGAAGGCTCGCTATTTTGCCTCGCGAGGAATGGATCCCGTCAGGGTCCAGGGGAAAATAGCGAGCCGGCCCCCGTTGCGGCTCAGGCGGCAGAGGCGAAGCCGGTTTCGGTCATCAAAGCCATCTGAGAGAGGCCGTGTGGGACCGGGTCCGTGATCCGCCAGACAAGGACATGGCACACCTCGCGTCGCAAAAAAGAGCTCGGTGCCGGGTGTCGCGCGATCGGAGAGTCCCGGCTACGAACTGGCAGGGCTGATGATCATCCAATGACCTCGCTCCAGCTACCCGCCTCGTCACCCATGCGATCGGCCGGCAATCCCGCCGCGGGTTCTTTCCGCGTCAACGGGGGCGTGTCCTCACGCAAGCACAAACCGCCGCCACCTGTCCGATGCGCTCCTGACGACAAGACCCGACACAAACCGGTATCGTCATCCTTCCGGGGCATTCTGCACTGTCGCAGGATGAAGCCCGCCCGGATTGAAACCCGGCGGGCTGAGCAAGGAGCGTCTTCAACCTGGTCGATAGAAGTCTAGGGCACGGGTCGTGCAATGCGCTTCGCGGCGGCAAGGCCCGTGAGCGTCCCCGCGATGGCCGCGGGGAACCACGCCGACAGACCCGATAGACCGGCGAGCCCGCCGCCGAGCTGATAGCCCGCAATCGCGGCTGGGATCGCCAATGCGGCAGCGGCGACGATACGAGCCGGAAAAGGAGCTGTGAGCCCGATGAAACGGACAACGCCCGTCAAGAGCATGAAACCGATGACCCCGACCAGCAGCGCGCCGGGTATCGATGCGCCGACATGCGCACAGGCGAGCGCGGCGGCGCCCGCTATCGCCAGCGGCAGTGCATGACTTGCCGCGTTGAACAGAAAATAGATGAAGGCGCCGATGCCAATAAGCGACAGGGGCAGGAGAATCATCATGGCGAACGCGTCCTTCCATTCGGTTGGGGACGCGCCACCACCATCCACCACGGCGCATCGGGATAATAGCAGATCGAAGCGTCCGCCGAAACCGGCGGACGCTGAGCATTCGATCCGATCCGTCGCTGATTATGCAGCGAATACATCATATTCGCGCACCACCTGGTCGGCGTCGCCGTCATAGTCGTCACTCGGCATCGCCTGATACCCTTCCGGAGTCTCGATGAGGATGATGATCACCTTGAGGGTGCAAGCTAGGTTCCAGGCGAGACGCTGTGCTGTTTCGAGGGACATGGACTGGCTCCTGTCGATGGAGCGGGGCCACTCCCCGCTCGACAGGCGCCGACGCATCCGGCCGACGGCCTCACGTCACCGCGCTGGGCGCAGTCCAAGCGGCCGCATGCAAAGCATAGCGGACCCTTTACGGGTTGATCGTGAGGAGGCCGACGGGCGGGGAGGAATAGCGCCTCAAAGAGCGGGGAGTGGGCCCGCGGCGGTGGCCGACGCTATCCCTGGCGTATGCCGCATTATCGCCGAGGATTTGCAATCCGGCTGATGGTCACGTGCGCGGTCGCCTGATATTCAATCCGCAGTATCGACAGACGGATGCGAACGATGGCTGAGTTCAGCGGGCGTGATCTCCATCTGGTGAAGAAGGCACTCGCCATCGCGGTGCTGGCGATCGAGCGTATGCCCGGTCCATTTCAGAGCGGATCGGACATGACCGATATGAAGGAGCTCCTCGATCAACTGATCGAGTCTGATGTGGAGCTCGAGCATTACGCGGTCGCCGCCCATATCGCCGTTACAGGTGAGGCACCTCAACGGTAGGCGGAGCCGCCGATGGATTCTTTTCCATGGCACTAAGCGCCCAAGTTTCGCGCTTAACCGGTCTGGTGCGCAATCCCAGTAGCTGTCGTCGGTTGATCTTCCGTCGCCGGGAGGAATGTCAAATCCTGGGACTTTGCCGCCGTTCGAGTGTGAGGTGTTGAACGGCGGCTCTCGTCAGAAGCCGACATTCAACGTTCGTCGACTTGCGTTCGTCACCGCTCCACCGCGAAAATCGAGTTCCTGAAGCGCGCCGCCGGAAGGCGGCGATCATTCCTCAGAGACCGCTTCTGGTGGGCGCTCAATTCGCGAGTTCGAGCCCGGAGCGGCTCGGCAAAAAGAGCGCGGCCGCGATAGCGAGGCAGAATGCGCTAAGCGTACAGATCCCCATCGCCTCGTTTAGCGGGAGCGTTACTGCCAGTGCGCCCACGGCCGTGGTACTGATCGAGCCGATGCCCCGCCCGCCGGTGATGCAGAATCCGACGCCGGTGCCGCGAATGTCCGTCCTGAACATCTCGGTGAAGGTCGGCAGCATGGCACCCGCCACCGCACCCTGAAGCGCCCCCTGCAGGAAGATCAGCATGAGGGTCGCCTCCACCCCGGGCTTGATGAAGAGCAAAGCAACGATCACCAGCGCGTGGATCGGAATCAGCGAAAGAAACGTATGCTTGCGCCCGATGCGATCGCTGATGAACCCGCCAATCAATGGCCCGACGATCAAGCCGGCAATGCTCAACGCCAAGAACGCCGCGGTCTTGCCGATCTGCAGGTGCAGACCCAACCGCAGATAGGTGGGGAGCCAGGCGTGAACGGCAAAGCCGCCGCCGAGGACGCCCGTCGACAACAGGACGCCGACGAATGCCGCCCTCCGGTTCGCGGGATTGAAGATGGTCCAGAAGGGGGGCGCCGGTCGCTTGCCCTCGCGGCGGAGAAGCTTGACGGTCTCGAAGGCTTCGCTTTCCGGAACGTACTTTCCGACATAAAGTGCGAGCAACGCTGGCACCGCACCAACCGCAAACATGATCCTCCAGGCGATTTGCTCGTCAAATCCGGCAAACAGGATCGGCATCACCAGCAAAGCCAAGGCATAGCCGAGACCATAACCAGCTTGAGCGCCGGTCACGACGCGGCCGCGCAGATGCGGGCGGACGACCTCGCCCAGCAGCACGCCGGCAACCGCTGCTTCGCCGCCGAAGCCGGCACCCTGTAGAAACCGCACTGCAAAAAATTCTATATGAGCGGTGCAGAGCGCGGCGAGACCAGAGAATCCCGCGACCCAGAGGATCGTGATCTGCAGCAATCGTTTGCGGCCGAATCGATCCGCCGCGATGCCCGCGATCCAGCCGCCAAGTGCATTGCCGAGCAGTCCGACTGTCGTGAGCGCGCCGATCTCCGGCTTGGTAAAGCCGAGCACGGTGATGAGCACCGGAGCCAGCAACGCGTACATCTGCGAGTCTAAGGAATCGAGCGTGTAGCCGCCGAGGCAGGCCAGAAAGGACCGCCGTTCGTCTTTCTTGAGCTCGCCATACCAATTAAGTGCCATATGTACCTCGGCAGTTAAAATTCAAATTCAGTGGGACGACCGAAACCTTTCGCAAGGCTGGCCTATCGTGGCAGCGCTGGGTCGTGCGATATCGGACGATGTCGGCATGGACGTCGGACGGACAAGCCGGGTACGCCAGCGTTGCGACCACCGCACCTATACGGCATGCAAGGAGCGGTGGTGCCCATTAGCAGAAGTAATAGCTGGGCCGCCGTGCGGCGGGGTGCCTGGTTCAGCTTTGAAGCGCATCTTTCGCATCTCTTCTCCTAAGTCCCACTCAGCCATTGAGGCTTGCTTGTCTCGTCGAGGGTGCGATCATTGTCGGTGGTGGTCACCACGATGACAAGCGCGATTGATGCGTCGCGATATCAGTTTAAGGTATAACGACCTTCCAGGATTAAGCGCGGCGGCCTATATTCTGACGTCACGGCCACCGGCAGGGCAAATCGCTTGCCGCCCGTGTTTCGAGATAAGAACCGGCCTTCACAGGAGGCGGCAATCGGCCCCTGTGCCGGAGAGGTTGCAGCGATGGCGACAGTGCCACCGGCACGTGCGGTGCCGATACTATCGGGCGGACCTAGCGAGTCCGGTCGCAAACATTCCATGTTCGGCTTTTTCCCGAGTTTGCGATGCTTGCGAGCATTCCTCGCCGTGTGCCAACTCGAGAGCATTTCGCAAGCCTCGGTAGATCTCAATCTTTCGCAATCCGCGGTGACCCAGGCGATCGCGCGGCTCGAACAGGATCTCGACTGCCAGCTTTTCGAGAGGCGCAGCAAGGGAAGCTATTTGACCGAGGTCGGCAATATCCTGAAGAATTATACGGATGTGCTGTTCGTAAACATGGAAGAAGCGCTCCGCGAATGCATGTCGGCGCGCGCCGATCCAGGTGCTGGCGCCGCCCGTCGGATGTCGCGGCGCATCACCAATTCGCAGATCATCGCGCTCATTTCGATCAAGGACTCGGGGTCGTTCTTGCAGGCTGCGAGGCGTGTCGGTGTCGCACAGCCGACCATCCATCGCACGGCGCGCGCGCTCGAATGCAATCTCGGTGTGCAGCTTTTCAGCAACACTGCCAGGGGCTCGGCGGTCAACGAACTCGCCTACCGTCTGGCGAACAGGCTCCAGCTGATGGTCCGCGAACTCGAGGGCGCTTATGAACGAATCGAAGCTCAAAAGCTGAGGGAACGTGGGCGCATACTGGTCGGGGGACTATTGCTCGCCGGCAGCGGCTTCCTGGCTTCGGCAATCAGCGCCTTTTCGATCGCGCATCCCGACGTCAACGTCGATATTGCGACTGCTTCGTACGATGTCCTGCTTGAGAAACTTCGCGCCGGTTCGATCGACTTCATTGTCGGCATGGTCAAATCGCCGCCTCCGGCCGATGACGTTGTCGAGGAAATTCTTGCACCCGATCCCTACATCGTCGTAGCGCGCAAAGGTCATCCGCTCGACGGCAAGTACGATATCTCGTCGGCGGACCTCGCCTGTTATGAATGGGTCATGCCCGGGCAATTGACTGCGCGACGCACCGTGTTCGAGCAGCTGTTCGCCAACACTACGCCGGCGCCGCATACGGGGATCGAAACCTATTCGCTGACGATATTGCTACTGCTGCTTGCCGAGAGCGACCGCATGACGGTGCTCACCGAATCGCAAATCCTGCTCGACCAGAGCCTCGGCCACAATTTGTCGAAAATCGATTACAAGATGCCGCCGTTGGATGCGCATATCGGCGTGACGACGCGAAAGTATTGGACCCCATCAGAAATTCAGGGGACGTTCCTGGATTTCTTGCGCCACGGACCGATGACCGATCGGCTGCTCGCGCGCGTTGCCGGTGGCGGCGCGCGCGGGTCAGGCTGAGGCGCCGCGGTGTCTGGTGCGCTCCAGGAGTCTGCGCGCCTCCATTGCCGGGGCGAGATCGGCGACCTGGTCGAACGACAGGATTCGACGCTGCACCCCGGCCGCGACATTCAACCGCTGCAGATAGCCGATCTGGCCGGCCGAAAGTCCGGGCTCGCGAGCATAGGGCTGGGTGCGGTGGATGAATCGCCAGACCTGATCACCTTCAACGCGATCGCCGCCCACCGCCGCGCGCGCGGCGAGATAGGCGTCGCGCGAGCTGGGTTCCGAAACGAAGCGGAACAGCAGCGCATATGCCGCCAGGCACCGGGCGATGGCGTCCCTACGGGTGCACAGCGCGTCGCGCGAGGCATAGGCCAATTGATACGGGAATTGTGGAAGCGCCTGCCACAGCGCGCCACCAGCTAGCATGTGCGCGCGGGTGTCCGACAGGTCAGCGACGCCGTAGGCGCCAGCGTCGACCGCGCCGCTCAGCACGGCCTTGAAGACCTGGGCGTTGCTGCCAACCGAAACGAACCGGACATCGTCGGGCGTCATGCCGTGACGGTGGAGCAGCGCGATCATCACGAGGTGCAAGAGCCCGTTTTGCTCCCCGATTCCGATTCGCCGTCCCCTCAGCGCGCGCACGTCCCGCAGCGTCGGATCGGCGGAACAGACGGCGAGCGCGGGCACACGCATCGCCGATCCGATCAGCCGGATCGGTCGTCCCTCAGCGATCGCGGGCAGCACGCCAGCGTAGGCGGAGATCATGCACAGGTCCGCCGTCCCCGCTTCCAGCGCGGCGATTGGGCCGGCGATATCCAGGCTGTCGACGGTGGCGATATCCAGCGCTAGACGCGCGCCGAACCCTCGCGTGACCATCAACTGCTGCAGCGTCGCATTCTCGACGCCCTGATTACTCGCGACGCGGATCGACAATGGGGCCGTGCTCCGGCCCCATTGACCGGTCAGCAGCGCGACTGCCGCGCCACCGAGCAGCATATCACGACGATTCGGGTCCATAGCGATCTCCTGCAAGGGGAGCTTTGGCGGGTCGATCTCCCCCGCAGCGCCAATCGCGTGGCGGGGTCTCTCCGACTATTGCGAGAAGGGCGCGATCGTCTCGGGGTCGACGAAAAGTTGCTCCATCGTCATGCGCTTGGGCGTGAGCCCCTGCTTGAAGGCGGTCGCCTCGAGCGCTTCGATCGTCGGGCGGTTGACTTCGATGCCGTAGGGCAGGGGGTCGGGGCCGACGATCTTCTGCAGCTTGCGATACTTGTCGGCGCCCTTGCCGGTCGCTTCGCCCGACTCGAGCTGGGCGAGCCATTCGTTCTTGGCCTGGGAAAAGGCATCGTAAAGCGATCGCGCGACCCACGGATGCTCCGCGAGGATCTCGTCCTTGACCACGACCGTCCCGTGCATCGGGTACACGCCGGTGCGACGGTAATAGTCAGCCTCGACCGCTTCGGCGTCCGGGATCAGATCGGGATAATCGGCGGCAACCTCGGTCCAGCCGCCGGTCGGGCTGCCGGTGCGGCCGATGCCGGCATTGGCGCCGACGCCGGCCTGCAGCTCGCCCGTCGCCATCATCTCGGCAAGCGAGCGGCCCTCTGGGGCGTGGATCACGTTGGGCGGCAGCTTGAGCTGCGTGACATGCTCCTCGTCGTCCACCACCCAGGTCACCTTGCTCGGATCGAGGTCGTATTCGTCCATGAACACCTGGCGCAGCCAAGCGCCGGTGGTGACCGAATAGGCGCGGACCCCGACCTTCTTTCCTTCGAGATCCTTCGGCGTCTTGATACCCGAATCCGGGCGGATCAGCATTCCGGCATGATGGAAGCGACGCACGACGAAGATCGGCAGCGCCACGAACGGTGCGCCATAGGCGCGCGCGATGATGTAGGTGGTGGGCGCGAGCTCGCAGACGTCGAACTCGAGATCGCGCACCATCCGTCGGAAGGCGCCGATCTGCGGCTTGACCGTGATGAATTCGGCATCGACCCCCGCGATTGGGATCGACCCGTCGCGGATGCGCGCCGTATGCGGATGCTCCGCGACCGCAAGCGTGAGGTGAACCTTGTCGGTCAATCGATTTCTCCTGGGAAGCAAGGGGATGGGGGGCGCTGCGACCGGCTCAGAACTGGACCTTGGCGCCGGCCGTGAAATATCGGCCTCGGACATCGTCGCCGATCGCGAAACCATCGCGGAGCCCGGCGCGGGTGCCGTTGCCCGAATAGGCGCCGAGCGGCGGCTGCGCATCGAACAGGTTCTGGACGTTGACGAAGAACTGAAACGCATTGCCTCTGCTTTTTACGTCCCACGCCAGGTTGAGGCTTGTCGTGTAGAAACTGCCGATATGGTTATCGACGAACACCTGGGTCGGATCGCCGCCGAGCTTCATCGGATTGCGATAGCGTTCGCCGATCTCGACCGTCATGTTGTCGATGAACTGATACCGCACGTTGGCATTGATGCGCACGGACGGCGCCGCGTACAGGCCCAGCGGGCCGAACGCGACATCCCCCTGGTCGACCGTCGCCACGCCGGGCTGGATATATTTGATGTGCGGCTGGTACGCCGCCAGAACGCGCGCCTGGAACAGGCGGCCGAACAGATGCGAGGAGAAATTGGCCTCTACATCGATGCCATAGGTATCGATCTCCGACAGGTTGATGTTCTGCACAAGCCATTTGCTGACGACGTTGGCGGCCGACGTGTCGGTGATCGCGTTGGGGCGCACCTGCAGCGCGCAATACGGGGAAGTGCCCCCGCTTGCGTAACATGCGTTCTGCAGATTTGTGGTCGACCCGGTGACCTGGGTAATCGCGTTCGAGATGTTGATGTGATAGCCGTCCACCGCGAAGCTCAGGCTGTGCGTGGGTTTCCACACGACGCCCGCCGTGAAGGTGTTGCCGATCTCCGCGGTCAGCGTCGGGTTCGCCAGCGTCACCTGCGGCGTCGACGGGCTAAGTCCGGTCAGCACGTCGAGCGAGCGCACGATCGTCTGGTTGCTCGGCGCGTAAAGCTCGTACAGCGTAGGCGCCCTGATATCGCGCGACCGCGTGGCGCGAAAGCGCAGGCTGTCGGTGATCTCGAGATCGCCGCCGATCTTCCACGTCACATAGTGTCCGCTCGTGCTGTAGTTGGTGTAGCGCGCCGCGCCGTTGACGTTGAGCGCCTTGAAGATCCACAGATCCTTCAGCACCGGCACTTCGACCTCGCCGGCGACTTCCCACACGGTCTGACTGAGTCCGCCCGGCGACGCGCCGAATTGGAAGTCGTTGAGCGCGGTGGCAGCGACCGCGGAGCTCGTGCTGGTCACGCAATTGTAGCGCAGGCCCGTGCAATCCGCGACGTTCGACGGCGCCGAGGTGCTGGTCGACTTGAAGGCGATGCGCCGCCATTCGCCCGAAAGTGCTGCGGTGATCGGGCCGGCCCAGCCCTGGAACAGGTCGCCATTGATCTGCGCGGTCGCGTCGTCGGTGGTGGTCAGCGTTCGATAGGTGACGGGATCGGTGACGTAGGCGATTGCCGCGGCGCTCGCTGCAGACGGCCCGAACGCATTGAACGGCACGCAATTCGCGTAGGCCGTGTTGGTCAGCGATGCATTGCAAACGATCTGGCCATTGCTCGACACCGCATCGAGCGCGGCGGACAGCTTCTGCCGGTTGACGTCATTGGATAGCGTGTTGATCAGGGTAGTGCTGCCATGGGTATAGTCGATCGCCCATTTGAAGCGATCGATCTTCCCATCGAAGCCGCCGGTGAAGACATATTGGCGCGAGACGATGTTCTCGTGTGCATCGGGAATCTGGTTGAGTAATTCGCTATAGGTGAACGTCTGTTGAGTCACGGGTATCTGCGACTGGACAGTGGCGGGCAGGAACGCATTGGTCCGGTTGATCGTGACGTTAGACAATTGGGCCGAATCGCCATCGCTGGTGTTGGTCTTCCAGTCGCCCGACGCCTGGACAAAGGCATGGATGCTGTCGGTGATTTCGTAGTCCGCACGGCCGAACGCCTGATGCGCCACGCTGCCGCTGATGAGGCTGCCATCGAAGTAGCCGCCATCGCCGCCGATCTGGACGCCTGACGTACCGGTGGCGATGCCGGCCACGAACGGCGTAAGCACGCCATTGGCGCTGAATTCCTTGCCCGCCAAGGCGCCGCTGGTGATGAGGCCGCCCGCGGGAAAGCCCGACTGGCGCAGGTTGGTCTGCAGGACATAGGGATTGGCGGTCGTGCCCGCACCTGTCACGCCGACCTGGTTGAGGTAAGGGCGGCTGGCGCGGCTCGTGATCGGATCCTCGGTGCGATATTCGTAGCTGGCCTCGATATGCAGCCGGTCGCCGATCTTCGTGCCATACGCCACGCCGATGTCGTTGCGCGCATCGTCGCCGTAGCGCGAGATGCCCGAGCTGACCTGCGCGCGAAAGCCTTGGAGCTTACGGTTCACCACATAGTTCACCACACCCGATACGGCATCCGAGCCATACACCGCGGAGACGCCGCCGGTGACGAGGTCGACACGGTCGATCAGCATCTGCGGGATGATGTCGACATCGACCAAGCCGTTAAACAGCGTAGGCGGCACGCGCCGGCCATCTTCAAGAATCAGCGTCCGGGTCGAGCCGAGGTTGCGCAGGTTGAGCGCGTTAGCGGCGCCGTTTCCACCCGATTGCGCGCCGGTGTTGGTGGGATTGGACGTGCTCTGGCGCGAACCGGAAAATGCCGGAATGGTGTTGAGCGCCTCGCCGAGCGATACGCCGGGAGTAGTGGTGAGAACGTCGGAGACGCCCACGACGGTGACCGGCGACGGGCTGCTGTTGCCGTTGCGCGCGATGCGCGAGCCGGTCACGACAATGTCCTGCGCGGTCGCCGTCGCGGCGCCATCGCTCGCCCCGGCCGCGCCTTGTGGCGCCTTTTCGCTTGCCGCGGTCTGACCGCTCTCGACGGCGGCGTCCGGCGCATCGCTGTACGTCGGCGCGGGCGCAGGCGCCGTCTGCTGCGCTCGCGCCGAGGTTGCAAAAGCGAGCAGGCTGACACTGCTTAAGAACAACTGTGCTTTAAAAGACATGATATTATCCTCACCTTGGTCCGGTCAATTGCCTTCTTCTGAAAAGGTTGACCATATTATTTGGAATTTGTGCGGCTGTCAGTTATGTGATCTCGCCGGATACTCTGATCAGTCGTTATCTTATACTCAAGCAGCAATCATTTCAGGCGACGCGAGTGCTGGATAAAGGCTGAGCGCGGTCTTCGAGAAGATCCATTCCCGGTCTGCCGCCGAAAGGGTCTCGCAGCCACGGATCGCCACATCCAGCAATGTCATGAGACCGCCCGGGCTTGCCGGATAGTTTGAGCCCCAGGCCAAGCGATCCGCGCCAAATTCGGATACGAGCCGCTCGAGGATCGGGGCCGGATGGCTCCATCCTTTGCCTTTGAGAAAATTGACCGACGTAACCTTGAGGTAGAGATTGGGGAAGCGGCTCAAGCCGAGCAGCGGCGCCGCCAAGGGGAAGGGTTCGCCGCTCGAATAGTCAGCTCGCCCAGCATGATCGAGCAGGAACTTTACCTTTGGGGCATGCTGCAAGGCCGCCTCGAGCGCGGCGAAGCCGTCGGCCGCGTTCACATTGACCGCAACAGTGATCCCAAGCGATGCCGCGCACTCATAGACCGCGAGCAGGCGCGGGTCGTCGAGCGCCAGCCACGCGGTCGTGACTGTGGTCCCTTTGACGTAGATGCGCATTCCGGTCAGCCCCTTGGCATACCAGTGCTCCATCTTTTCGACGGCGTCGTCCGCCAGTACGTTGACCGAGAAGACGCCGGTCAAACGATCGGGATAAGCAGCAATCGCGTCGGCTGCGTAATCGCAGACAAATCCATAGGTCGTAGAGGAATGCACCAGCGCCGCCTTGGCGATGCCGGCCGCATCCATCGCGGTGATCAGCTCTTCGGTGGTGATCGACCGTTCATGCGACCAGTCCGAGCGTTTGTCGCCAAGCGGTGAGATCGGATAGCGCGCCGTATCCGACGATACGACGTGGGGGTGAGTGTCGACGATGTTCATAAAATCTCTATCCTCGCCTTCAAGCAAGGAGTATCGAAGATCACGCGATTGAAGTTTTTGTCTATAGAACAACGAAGCCAATATTTACTCTGTATAGTTATATCTCTACACATTTAATCGTGAGCGTAGTTGCAATAATAGCAAAATCTATCTGCGTGATTTTCCTCTCCATTGTTGAAAGACATTTGCCGGAATCACCGCGACTGCGCAAAGCTGTATTGCGGTCGAAGCCAACAGATTTTGCTATACTGCGGCGCGCGGCCATGCCCGGGTGCCGGTCCAAAGCTTTCAACGTCCTTCCGCACGATACTTATCACCGGCGTTACGCCGGAACGGGCTAGGTGGCGCTATCGCCGCGTGTTTGGCCGCTCGATCGGAGAGAAGAGATGGATGGAAAAATTCTGAACGGCGCTGAGAGGGTCGAGCGCGAGGACACCTTTCGTGCCCACGATCCAGCGCAGAATGCCACGGTCGCCCCGGACTTTCCGGTCGCGACGATTGCCGATGTCGCCGAGGCCTGCAGGCGCGCCGCGGCGACATCCGATGCCTTTCGCGAAATAGATCCCGAGCAGCGCGCCCGCTTTCTCGAAATCGTGGCGGACAAGATCGACGCGCTCGGCGACGCGCTGGTCCAGCGCGCGATGCTCGAAAGCGGGCTGCCACACGCGCGTCTGACCGGTGAGCGCAGTCGCACGACCGGGCAGCTGCGGCTGTTCGCCACCGTATTACGCGGCGGACGGTGGGCCGGCGTCACACTCGACAGTCCGCTGCCGGATCGCGCGCCGCCGCGCGCCGATTTGCGACAGCGTCGCATCGCGCTCGGGCCGGTCGCGGTGTTCGGTGCGTCCAATTTCCCACTTGCCTTCTCGACGGCGGGTGGCGACACCGCCTCGGCGCTCGCCGCAGGGTGTCCGGTGGTCGTCAAGGGGCATCCGGCGCATCCCGGCACTTCGGCAATGGTCGCGGCGGCAGTGCACGACGCGATCATCGAGTGCGGCTTGCCCGAGGGGGTATTTTCGCTGCTGCAAGGGCCTTCGAACGACCTTGGCGCGGCGCTCGTTGCCGATCCTCGCATCCAGGCGGTCGGCTTTACCGGCTCGCGCGCGGGCGGATTAGCGCTGGTCGAGATCGCCCGCGCCCGGTCGCAGCCGATCCCGGTCTACGCCGAAATGTCGAGCGTAAACCCGGTGCTGCTGTTCCCGCACGCGCTCGCAAATCGCGGCGTTGCGCTGGGCGAGGGATATGTTGGGTCGCTGACGCTTGGCTCGGGCCAGTTCTGTACCAATCCCGGCGTGGTGCTGGCGCTAGCCGGTGCCGAGCTGGACGCGTTCCTGGCTGCGGCCGCGACGGCGCTGGAAAAGGCGCAGCCGCAGGTCATGCTCACCGCGGGGATTCATGCGGCCTATGACCGCGGCGTTGTGGCATTGTTCAACCATGCCGCGGTCGAGTGTGTCGCCTCCGGTGCGACGGGCACCGGCTGTAATCGCGGGCAGGCTTCGCTATTCGTTACCGACGGGGCAGCGTTCGTCGCGCACCCCGAACTCGCGCACGAAGTGTTCGGCGCGGCGTCGATCGTCGTACGGTGCGAAAGCATCGCGCAAGTGGCAACGATCCTGGAATCGATGGAGGGGCAGCTCACCGCAACGCTGCAGCTCGACGAGGGCGATCATGCGGCAGCACTGTCGCTGATGCCGTTGCTTGAGCGCAAGGCCGGGCGCATCTTGGCCAATGGCTGGCCGACCGGCGTCGAGGTTTCCTATGCGATGGTGCACGGCGGACCATTCCCGGCGACGTCCGACAGCCGGACGACCTCGGTCGGCGCGGCGGCGATCGAGCGCTTCCTGCGGCCGGTCTGTTATCAGGATATCCCCGACGCCCTGCTGCCGCGTGCTTTGCAGGACGCCAATCCGCTCGACCTGCCCCGACTGCGCGACGGAAAGCCCGACGAATGACCTGGCCGGATTGCGTCAGGTGGCCTGCTTCAAGTGCGGGCGGACGACCGGTAATTTCATGCGCCGTCGCACAATTTCGATAAAGTCGGTGTGCAGCTGGGTCGGCAGCCAATCCTTGCGCATCGTCACGCCGATCGACGGCACCGGGTTGATCGCATCGAATGGGATTGCAGTAAGATTGTCGTCCGAGTTGATCAGCTCATAGGACGTCATCAGCGTCAGCCTGTCGCTTCGCTCGAGCAGACGGCGCACGACTGGGACCGCGCAGGTGACGATCGAAGCGTGCGGCCCGCGACGGTTTTCGAATAGCGCGTCGAAACACGCTCTGCGGCTCGACCCCACTGTCCCTACTACCCAGTCGTAGGCCAGCAGATCGTCGGTTGTCGGCTTGCCCTTGCGCAACAGCGGATGCCTGTTCCGTCCAACAATTGAATAAGGGGTTCGGGCGAAAGCCTCGCGCGTAAGATCCTCCTCCGCTTTTTCGGGTAAGAGGCCGATCACGAAATCAACGTCGCCGGAACGCAGGCTCTTCAGCATTACCGACGCATTTTCGTTTAGGATGTGTACGTCGACCTGCGGATACGCGGAGATGAAGTCGTCCAGGGCTGACGCAAGCAGTACGCTGCCGCCAAACGGCATTGCGCCGATCACGATTTCGCTTGCCGAGCTGCCTTGAGCGGCGTCCAGTTCACGAATGCCCCAGGCAATTTCTTGGGTTGCGAGCTTAATCTTGCGGCCGAACTCGAGGCCCGCTTGGGTGATCACGATACCAGTCGCCGTGCGGTAGAAGATCGACCTGCGTAGATTGCTCTCCAAGTCCCGCGTAGCGCGCTGCAGCGACGCCTGGGACAACGCGAGCGACTGTGCGGCAAGTGCAAACGACGTATGCTCGATGATTGCGATCAAGCCTCGGGTCTGCGAGCGGGAAATGCGCTTGAGGATTACCCGCGCGCCTTCCTCTCCGCCAGGAACGCCCAGCTCAATCAGCGCATGCTCGACCTGCTCGAAGAAACGCGCCGCGCGCTTGTAGAAGATCTCGCCGAACTCGTTGAGATAGCTGCCGCTTGCCCGTCGCTCAACCAATCGAACGCAGACCTGCTGTTCAAGCTTGGCGAGCGCCTGGGTGACCGCAGGCTGAGAGAGGTTACACTCCTCCGATGCTTTGCGCACGCTGCGCAAGCGACCAATGCTGTCGAACAGTTTAAGCTGGCGAAAACTGACTAGATCCGCGCGCTGATGCACATCCGATTGTATCATTTTTGGCATCCTCTCCGAGAGTGGTCTATCACAAAACTTATCACCTATGGAAGTCGTGTGTGCGTGCCTGAAAGCAGCGCGGGTGGCTCAATTGGGGTCATTGAAACGGCGCTGCGCGTGAATGGTCTAGGTAGCGGTCAAGTTGACTGTCGGGCGATGCACTCCTCTCCTTCAGCGTGGTCGTATCGGCGGTAAATTGCCGAAATCCAATTGACCGGGCAGCGCTAGCCCTCAGGAGAGCAATCTTGGCAGACAGAGTTCACCTTACGTTTGCGGTGGCGGACGCCCCGCACACCGCAGCGCTTCGCGACGGGTCTATTCCGATCGAAGGCGTGGACGCGGAGTTTATCACGGTGAAGCCGCAGATTGGCGCATTCCGCCGGATGGTACGGCAGGTGGAGTTCGACGTATGCGAGCTGGCGCCAACGACCTATATCATCGCGCGCGCTTATGGCGCGCCGTTCGTCGCGCTGCCGATCTTTGTGATGCGTCGGTTCCATCACGCCGGACTGCTGGTGCGACCTGAAGCGGGCATCAAGACGCCCAAGGATCTGGAGGGGCACCAGGTCGGCGTGCGCGCCTATTCGGTCACCACCGGCGTGTGGACCCGTCAGGTGCTCATCGACGAGTTCGGAGTCGACAATGATAAGATCACGTGGGTGGTCGATGACGAGGAACATGTCACGCAGATGAGGCTGCCGCTCAATGTGATCCACGCGCCCGAGGGACGCTCGCTTGCGGACATGATGGCTGATGGAGAGCTAGTTGCGGGCTTCCAAGCTAATGCAGGCATCGGGCGCACCGGCGCGCCGACAGGCGGCTGGAAAGAAGTCGAAGCAGATTATCCCGATTTGTTTCCCAATGCCCAAGAGCTGGAAACCGAATATTACACGCGCACCGGCATCTATCCCATGCACGGCACGATTGTGGTCAAGGATTCGGTATTGGCCGAGCATCCGTGGGTGGCAAAGTCGATCTTCGACGCATTCAGCCGGGCAAAGAACGAGTGGCTCGCTCGACTCGACGCAGGCGAGGCGACCACGGCGTCGGACCAGCGCTACGATCAGTTGCGGTCGATCGTCGGCCATGACCCGCTCCCCTACGGCATTGCGGCCAACATTCAGACCATCGAAGCACTGGAGAAGACGGCCTTCGAGCAGGGACTGACGCCGCGGCGTATGTCGCTCGAGGAACTGTTCGTCGATCCGGAAAGTGGCCGCGCATAAGGACCAGCCTGCGAGCGGCCGTCCCCATAGCGGTCTCATCGGTTCGCGGTTCGCACGCTCAAGACTTATGCGCCGCTTGTCATAATCAATCTCCGTTGCAAGTCGGCATTTCCGTAGACGGAGTTAACGATCGATGTCGCGTTGCGAACGCGCAGGAGAGCATATGATTATCGATTGCCATGGTCATTTCACTACGGTGCCCAAATCATTCCGCGATTGGCGAGCCAAGCAGGTCGAGTTCGCTGATGACCCCGTCAACGCGCCTAGGATCAGGGAAGGCCGCATCACTGACGATCAGATTCGCGAAGGCGTTGGCGGCGGGCAGCTCAAGCTTCAGCAGGAGCGCGGCAGCGACCTGACACTGTTCTCACCGATTGCCGGGTTGATGTCGCATCATCTCGGCAACGAGCGCACCAGCCTGGAGTGGGCCGAGCTGTCGAACGACACCGTATACCGCGTAACCGAACTCTATCCCGACAACTTCGTGCCGGTCTGCCAATTGCCACAGTCGCCTGGAGCGCCGCCTGCCAACAGCATTCCCGAGCTCAAGCGTTGCGTCGAAGAGCTCGGCTTTGTCGGCTGTAACCTCAATCCCGATCCGACCGGCGGCTACTGGACCGGTAAGCCCGTCACCGATCGGGAATGGTATCCGCTGTACGAAGCGCTGGTCGAACTCGACGTGCCCGCGATGATCCACGTCGCCGCATCGTGCAATCCTAATTTTCACGGTACCGGCGCGCATTATCTGAACGCTGACACGTCAGTGTTCATGCAGGTTTTGCAATCCAAGCTGTTCGAGGACTTCCCGACGCTGCGCTTCGTTATACCGCACGGCGGCGGCGCGGTGCCGTATCACTGGGGCCGTTATCGCGGCATGTCGCTTGAGATCGCGGAACGTCCGCTCGAGGAAATGTTCGCGAACATCTTCTTCGACACCTGCGTCTATCACCAGCCGGGTGTCGAACTGCTTACAAAGGTGATCCCGGCCGACAACGTGCTATTCGGCTCGGAGATGATAGGCGCGGTGCGCTGCAAGGACCCCGACACAGGGCATTATTTCGACGACACCAAGCGCTATGTGGATGCGATCCCGTCGCTAAGCGAGGCGGATCGCCACAAGATCTATGAGACCAATGCGCGCCGCGTCTATCCGCGGCTGGACGCGCGGCTGAAGGCCAGGAGCTTGTAAACGGCGCATCTCGGCTTCGCATCCGACGCAGCGGTCGGGCGCGAAGGCGGCGGCAGCGGAAGCTATTATCCCCGAACATCAAGGAGCACCGATGTCTTCCATCGTCGACATTCACCCGCACGTTATCTCGAATGACGAAGCGCGCTATCCGCCGGCGCCTTTGTTCGGCAAGCGCTCGGACTGGTCGCAGGAGCGGCCGTCAACGGTGGAAACTCTCATTACTTCGATGGACGAGGCCGGGGTTCTCAAGGCCGCGGTGGTTCATAGTTCGACCACCTACGGCTTCGATAACAGCTACGTCGTCGATGCCTGCAACGCCTATCCCGATCGCCTCATCCCGGTCGGCTCGGTCGATCTGCTTGCGCCTGACGCGATCGCGACGATCCGCGCTTGGGTAGACAAGGGGTTGGGCGGCCTGCGGGTGTTCACCGGCGGCAGCACCAAGGATTTTGATCCGAGCGAACTCGATGACCCGCGCGTCTATCCGGCGTGGGAATTGCTCGGTGAGCTGGGACTTACGATGTGCATCCAGACTGGTCCGGTTGGGCTAGGGGCGGTGGCGACGCTGGCCAAGCGCTTTCCAAACGTGCCCATCATTCTCGACCATCTTGGCCGCCCCGATGTCACTGACGGCCCGCCCTATGCCGCCGCGCAAAGCCTGTTCGATCTTGCGGCGGTTGAATCAATTTTCCTCAAGCTCACACCACGGATCATGGGCGATTCCCAAAAGGGGGCCGCATCAGCCGAGACGCTTTTTCCAAAGCTTGTCGCAATGTTCGGTGCCTATCGGATGGCCTGGGGTTCCAATTATCCGACGTCCGAAGGGTCGCTTGCCGCGATTTTGGGAACGGCCAGAGAACGTCTCTCGAATTTGTCTGAAGATGACCAGGCCTGGATCTTCGGGAAGACCGCCCAAATCCTCTATCCGCGTCTGGCGGACTGATATCTCTGGAGCCGGCGCCGCCGCTCGTCGCACCTCAATCTAACAATAACGAAATATGGAACGACACATGGCCGACACCCGCCTCAACGGCATCATCCGCGCTTGGGAAGCAGGGAAGCCTGCGTTCACCTGTTTCTCCAAAGTCGAGAAGCTCGCCGCGCAGGAGATGACCGACGCGCCCTATGACGGCATCGTGTTCGAGATGGAGCACAACCCCTATGACGTCGCGGTGCTCGGCGACGCGCTGCAATACATGCTCAACCGCAAGAAGATTGCCGAGACCGGCTCGGTCGCGCCGTCGGTGACGCCGATCGCGCGCATCCCGGCGAACGGGGTCGAGATGAACCAGTTTCAGGCAAAGCAGGTGCTCGATCGCGGCGTCTATGGGGTGATCACCCCGCACGTCGCGACGACGGCGCAGGCATACAACGCCGTCGCCTCGTGCCGCTACGCCAAGCCGACCGGCGCAGCACTGTACGAGCCAAAGGGCGTGCGCGGCGATGGTCCCGCCACCGCGGCGCGCTACTGGGGGCTCAGCCAGCCCGATTATTACGCGAAGGCCGACGTCTGGCCGCTCGCGCCGCATGGCGAATTGCTCGTAGGGCTGATGATCGAAAGCCCCGAGGCGATCGAGAATCTCGATGACATGCTGGCCAACGTGCCAGGCATTGGCTTCTGCCTGATCGGCGAGGGCGATCTCTCGCAGGCGCTCGGCTATGCGCGGCAATACGAACATCCCGAAGTGCTCGGCGCGATGACCAAGATCGTCGAGACCTGCCACAAGCATAAGGTTGTGGTCGGCAACCCGCACACCGGCGCCAAGAATGTCGAACGGCTTCTCGGCGAGGGCTACAAGTTCCTGATGTCGGCACCGTCGCGCAGCTATGGCGTCGTCGGCCAGGGCCGCGAACTGGCGGGCTACTGATGAACGGCGCCGAAAGCCTCGTCACGACTTTGGTCGATCAGGGCGTCGACATCTGCTTCGCCAATCCCGGCACGTCGGAGATGCACTTTCTTTCCGCGCTCGAGAACCCGCGAATGAAGAGCGTGCTGTGCCTGTTCGAAGGCGTCTGCACCGGTGCCGCCGATGGCTGGTACCGGATGAAGGACACGCCGGCCTCGACGCTGCTGCATCTGGGGCCGGGACTCGCCAACGGTCTCGCTAACATGCACAACGCCAAGCGCGCCAGCTCGGGGATGGTCAACATCGTCGGCGAGCATTCGGCGAGCCATCTAAAATATGATCCGCCGCTGACCTCGGACATCGAGGGGCTCGCGCGACCGCTGAGCCACTGGGTGCGCCGCGCCGAGGGCTCGACCACAATCGCGTGGGATACCGCAACCGCGGTCGCCAAGGCATCCGAGCATCCCGGGCAGATCGCGACCTTGATCCTGCCGGGCGACACCGCCTGGAAGGATGCGGGCGAGGTCGTCGTGCCCAAGGGCCTCGTCAAGCCACGCGCGGCACCCGATACCGCGCGGGTCGATCAGGTCGCCAAGGTGCTGCGCTCGGGCGAGCCGGTGCTGATCATCCTCGGCAACAAGGCGACCCGTGGCCGTGCGCTCGAGCTCGCTGGCAAGATCGCCGCGGGCACCGGCGCGCGGCTCGGTTCGCAATTCTTCACCGCGCGGATCGAGCGTGGCGCGGGGCGCACGCCGCTTGAGCGCATCCCCTATGCCGTGCCGCTGGCGCAGGCGTTCCTCGCCGAGTTCAAGCATATCGTGACGCTCGAGACGCGCGAGCCGGTCGCCTTCTTCAGCTATCCCGACAAGCCGAGCCTGCTCAAAGGCCCGCAGACGATCGTCCACCCGCTGGTCGAGACCGACGAAGACAGCGTTGCCGGGCTCGAGATGCTGGTCGAGGCGCTCGGCCTCGGCGGTACGCAGGGGCTTGTGCAGCAACGTGTCGAGACCCCGATCCCGTCGGGCGCGCTGACTCCCGAGGGCATCGCCTATGCGCTCGCCGCGGCGATGCCCGATCATTGTATCTTGGTCGATGAATCGCTCACCACAGGACGCCAGACAATGGGCTTTACCGTCGGCGCGCGCCCGCACGACCTGATCAACAACATGGGCGGCTCGATCGGCTATGGCACGCCAGTCGCGACCGGCGCGGCGCTCGCGTGTCCCGACCGGCGGGTGTTCTGCATGGTTGGCGATGGCAGCGCGATGTACACGATCCAGTCGCTATGGACGCAGGCGCGCGAAGGCCTGAACATCACCACGATCATCTTCGCCAACAACCAATATGCGATCCTCAAGGCCGAATACACCAACATGGGTGCCGGCACGCCGGGCCCGCAGGCGATGGCCATGATCGATATCGATCGCCCGACGATCGACTGGTGCGCGATGGCCAAGAGCATGGGCGTGCCCAGCGTCAGCGTTTCGAATGCCGAGGATTTCCACAGGGCGATGGTGCGTTCGGCCGGAGAGCCGGGCCCGTCGCTGATCGAAGTCAAACTGTACTGATAGGAGAGGGCGTATGGCCACCACTGCCACCACGACGCTGAAGACCAATCTCGCCGAATATCCCGTTACCAAGTCGATCCGCGACGGTCGGGTGTCGTCGGACATGGTGACGCTCGATATCTGCGGACCGGATCAGGCGCATAACGGCTTCAAGGCGATGCTGCGCGAAAACGCCTATGACTGCGGCGAACTGGCGATCGTCACGCTGTTGCAGGCCAAGGCGTTCGGTAAGCCGTTCGTGGCGCTGCCGATCCCGATCAGCGGTCGCTTCCAGCACCATTGCGCCGGCTTCAACAAAGAGCTGTTCGATCTCAAGCCCAAGGATATCGAAGGCAAGCGCGTCGGAGTGCGCTCCTATGCCCAGACCACTGGACTGTGGATCCGCGGCATTCTGCAGCACGAATATGGCGTCGATCTCGACAAGGTGACGTGGTGCACCGTGGGCGAGGGGCACCTACTCGAATATAGCGATCCCGCCAATTGCGAGCGGCTGCCCAAGGGCTCGGACATCGGACAGATGATGCTCGACGGCGAGCTCGTGGCGACGCTGCAGGGCGTCGATCTCCCCAAGGATCCGCGCGTCGCGTATCTCGTGCCCGAGCCGTTCGAGGCGGCCAAGGCCTGGTACGCGCGCGATGGCGTGGTGCCGATCAATCATATGTTCGTGGTGCACGAGGACCTTACCAGAACCCGGCCGGACGTGGTGAAAGAAATCTACCGCATGCTCGTCGAGAGCCGCAAACTCACCGAAGGCGGCGTACCCGCGATCTTCCCGCCGGTCGGGTTCGAGGAGAACCGCAAGGGAATCCAGCTGGCGAGCGACTGGGCGTTTGAGCAGAAGTTCATTCCGCGCCGGATCTCGGCCGACGAGCTGTTCGACGACGTCACGGCGACGCTGTCGATTTAACCTGTGCCGAGGAGGAGAAAGGGGTGAACACTGTCACTGGCGCCGAGGCCGCAGTCCACTTGCTGCAGCAGCATGGAGTCAAACATATTTTCGGTTTGTGCGGCGATACGAGCCTGCCATTCTACGATGCACTTGCCCGGCTCGATCACGGCATCGATCATGTCCTCACTCGCGACGAACGCAGCGCCGCTTATATGGCGGATGCTTATGCACGCGTCACCGGACGGGTCGGCGTGTGCGAAGGGCCGAGCGGCGGCGGTGCCACTTACCTCCTGCCCGGCGTGGTCGAGGCGAACGAATCGTCGGTGGCGCTGCTGTCGATCACGTCGGACGTGCCGGTCACCGCGCGCGGGCGTTATCCGCTGACCGCTCTCGACCAGAAGGCTTTGTTCGCGCCGCTGACGAAGTGGAATACGGTGGTCGACCACGTCTCGCAAATCCCACACGTCTTCCGCACCGCATTCCGCGCGGCGACCACCGGCCGCCCCGGCGCGACGCATATCGGCCTGCCGTACGATGTGCAAAAGCAGACGCTCGATGCCGACGATGTTTGGGCAAATCCGGCGCACGCTACCTTCCCGGCGTTCCGGACGGCGCCAGATCCGGAGCTCGTTTTTTCCTGTACCGACGCGATCCTCGGGGCCAAGCGTCCGGCCTTCGTGTGCGGCGGTGGCGTCATCACATCAGGCGCAAGCGAGGAGCTGATCGCGCTGGCCGAATTGCTCGATGCGCCGGTCGCGTCGACGGTGAGCGGGCACGGCGTCATCCCGGACGACCATCCGCTTGCGGTTGGCGTGGTCGGCGCTAACGGCGGAACCAATGAGACGCGCGATGCCATCATGGCTGCGGATCTCGTGATTTTCCTCGGCTGCCGCGCTGGGTCGACGACGACCGAACACGGGACGATGCCGGCGCGAGGTATCCCGATCGTGCATATCGACATCGATCCGATGGTCGTGGGCGCGAATTATCGGATCGAAGCAGGGATGGTCGGCGATGCGCGATTGTGCCTGGCGGCGCTCGGCCGCGAGATCGCGCTTCGGCTCGGCAGCACGCCACGCAAAACAGACAGCGCCGGTCGACTGGCGCTGTTACGGAATGCCAAACGGGCGCGCTTCACCGCGCTCGCCGCGTCTGTGGAAACGCCGATCCGACCCGAGCGGGTGCTCGCCTCGATCCAAGCGGCGTTGCCGCGAGACGGAATCATCGTTGCCGATCCCGGGACGCCCTGCCCGTATTTTTCGGGTTTCTTCGATTTCAACACCACGGGGCGGCGCTTTATCACGAATCGCGCGCACGGTGCGCTCGGATTTTCGCTACCCGCGTCGGTCGGTGCCGCCTATGGAGCGCCGGCCTCTAAGATCGTCGCGGTGATGGGCGACGGCAGTTTCGGATTTGCGGTCGGCGAGCTCGAGACGGTCGTGCGCAAGCGCCTGCCGATCACTTTTATCGTTTTTTCAAACGCATCCTATGGCTGGATCAAGGCAAGCCAGCGCGCCGGGTACGACGCGCGCTATTTCTCGGTCGACTTCACGCGCTCGGATCATGCGCGGATCGCCGAAGCTTTTGGCCTCAAGGCCTGGACGGTGCGCGATCCGGCCGAGATGGACGCGGTGGTGCGCGCTGCGTTCGCCCATGATGGTCCGACCTTGATCGACGTCATCGCGCAACCGCTCGAAGAGTCGGCGGTCCCGGTCAGTCGGTGGATGGGGTGATGCGCGACGTTGCCGGCGCTTACGAAGTCTTCGGCCCCGGGACCTTGGCAGACGTCGTGATCTGAGCGCCAGTCGGCTCGCCGAACTGGTGCGCCTGGCGCAGTGCGGGAAACAGGCGCGCCCAGAACAAGGCGATCGCAATCGATCCGATGCCCCCGGCGACCACTGCAGCGACCGGGCCGACCGCCGCGGAAAGAAAGCCCGACTCGGCCTCGCCAAGCTCGTTCGAGGCGGAGATGAACAACCCCGATACGGCGCCCACCCGCCCGCGCATGTGATCGGGCGTTGACATCTGGATCAGCGACTGGCGCACGAACACCGAAAACATGTCGGCAGCGCCAAGCAGGACGAGGCAGGCCAATGAAAGCGGGACCCAGCGCGACAGGCCGAAGGCAGTGGTGGCGATCCCGAACACGACCACGGCGCCCAGCATCTTGATCCCCACCCGGTTGCGCAGGGGACGGACCGAGAACCACAAAGCGGTCGCCATCGCGCCGACCGCAGGTGCCGCGCGCAAATGGCCCAGGCACGCCGGGCCGATGTGCAGAATGTCATGCGCATAAACCGGCAGCATTGCCGTCGCGCCGCCAAGCAGCACCGCGAACAGGTCGAGGCTGATCGCGCCGAGCACCAGGCTGTTGTTGCGGACGTAATGCAACCCCTCGACCATCCGCCGCCACGGCGTCTGCAGACCGGGGACGACGCCACGGGGAATGGATTGCAGCAAGCCCATCGCGATCACCGAGCTCGCGAGAAGCACTACGTTGACAGCGTGCGGGAGGGCGGGCTTCCACGCGTAGAGAAAGCCCGCCAGCGCCGGCCCGAGAATTCCGCCGACCCGGCCGGCGATCGCATTGGTCGCGATCGCGCGCGGCAGCACCGCGACGGGTACGAGATTGGGGGCGATCGCATTGGTCGCCGGGTTGGAAAAGGCCCGCGCGATGCCGAGCGCGACCGCCACCCCGAACAACGCCGGCGACGGCACGACCGGGCGCAGGCTCAACACCGCGAGCACCGCCGCCGCGACGAGCTGCAGGCCGCTCGCGCATTGCGCGATCCGACGGCGGTCGAGATGGTCGGCCGCCCAGCCGGCGACCATCGTCAGCGCGAACAGCGGCAAGAATTGCGCGAGCCCGACCAACCCGAGCCGCATCGACGACGCCTCGATCGAGAGTGAGCGCCGTGCGGTATCGTAGACCTGCCAGCCGATCACGACCACCATGCCGTTCTGCGCAAGCGTCGAGCAGAGCCGCGACGCCCAGAAAAGGCGAAACTGGCGATAGGCGAAAGGGTGAGGAGATGAAGACACGACAGACCTTCCGACAGTTCGCGCGTGCTTCGGTCATCTTGCGCTTGGACGCCATCGTGGATCCGACGATCGTGTCGCCAGCTTATCGCTTGGTGTGTAGAATGCATCACCGCAGCGCACCGCGCGCCGTTATGGTCCGGTCCGTATGATCTGTCCGAGGTGCAGTTGAAGACTTACGTACCCTCGCGGGATGTGTCAGCCGGCACGCAAGTTTCGGCAGCGCATAGGAATATTATGATCCCGCAAGTCGCACCTTGCGCGGCAGCGCCCCAGGAACGGCCGGACGACACGCGTCGGCGCTGGTTTATCCTGATCTTGATCGCGCTCGGGGTGATGATCTCCTTCATCGACCGCACGAGCCTGTCCGCGGCGCTGGCGGCGCCGGAGTTCAAACGCCAGTTCGCGCTGTCAGACCTCGATCGCGGCTGGGTCAACTCCGCTTTCTTCTGGTCCTATGCGGTGCTGCAGGTGCCACTCGGCTGGGTGGTGGATCGTTATGGCGTCAAATGGCCCTATGCGATCTGCTTCGCATTGTGGTGCGCCGCGACGATCGGCATCGCCTTCGTCGGAAGCTTCGCCGGGTTGATCGCCATGCGGCTGGTCGTCGGCGCGGCCGAGGCGATCGTGGTGCCCGCGAGCTGGCGCTGGATGCGCACCCATTTCAAGGAACGCCAGAGCGGTACTGCGGTCGGCATCTTCATGTTCGGCACTAAGATCGGTCCTGCCCTCGGCGCTCCACTCGCGGCTTGGCTGATCGTCGTCGCCGACTGGCGCGCGATGTTCCTCGTGCTCGGCGCGGCGGGGCTGATCTGGCTGGTGCCGTGGGTTCTGTGTGTTCGAAACGACTTCCGGCGCGATGCGCGCCCGGCGCGGGTCGGCGCGCCGGCGCTCTCCGCCCGTCGCCTCCTGGCCAGCCCCTTGATCTGGGGCACGTTGGTGGTGAACTTTTGCTACAATTACTTCGCCTTCTACTGCATGACCTGGATGCCGGCCTATCTCGTCGAGCAGCGCCACCTCAGCCTTGAGCGGATGGGGTTGTATGCGTTTTTCAGCTTTGCCGGCATCGCCATGGTAGCGCTTGCCGCCGGCTGGGCGGCCGACCGGCTGATCGATCGCGGCCATGACGCGGTGCTGGTCCGGAAGGCGTTCACCATCGCGGGGTTTGCCATCGCATCGACCGTCGTACTGAGCGCTTATGCCACGTCGCTGAATGTGGCGTTGTTCTGGAACGTGGCGTCGCTGTCGGGGCTGGGACTGGCCACCGCCAATTATAACGCGCTGTGCCGGCTGACGTTGATCCCGGCTTCGACCGTCGGAATGGTCACGGGTTTTCAGCAGGTTGCGACGGCGATCGCCGGGATCGTCGCGCCGATCCTGACCGGGTGGCTGATCCATTTCGGCGGAAACTACACGCTCGCGATCGAAGTGATCTTCGTTTTCCTGGTGATCGGCGCACTCACCACCGCGTTCGTGCTGAAGCGCGCCTGGTCCCTCAGGGCAGAAGACGATCAACCGTAGCCGCCGGGACGCAATTTGGGGGCACATCATTCGCGCGATGCATCCGGCGACCTAAAAAAGCGCCGCCCTGTTGGGAACGGCGCGTACATTCATGGACGGATACGCTTATGACCATTGCCACACTCGATTGCGCCGCCACGGCGCGTCACGCCGCGCTTTCCGACTGGGTCAACAAGATCGCCGCACTGACGCGGCCCGATATGGTGGTGTGGTGCGATGGCTCCGATGCCGAGTGGACGCGGCTGACCGATCAGTTGGTCGATGCGGGAACGCTGGTGCGACTCGATCCCGCGAAGCGGCCCAACAGCTTCTACGCCCGCTCCGATCCGCGCGACGTGGCGCGGGTCGAGAGCCGCACCTTCATCTGCTCGGAGCGCGAGAGCGATGCCGGCCCGACTAACAATTGGCGCAATCCGGTCGCGACGCGCGCCGACATGGGCGCACTGTTCGCGGGCTGCATGGCGGGGCGCACGCTCTATGTCGTGCCGTACGTGATGGGCCCGCTCGGCTCGGACAAGAGCGCGATCGGGGTCGAGCTCACCGACAGCCCGTATGTCGTGCTGTCGATGCGCGTGATGACGCGGATGGGTACGCCCGCGCTCGACATGCTTGGCGCGGACGGCTTCTTCGTGCGCTGCGTCCATTCGGTCGGCATGCCGCTTGGCGCGGAGCAGGCCGATGTCGCCTGGCCGTGCGCCGACGAGAAGTGGATCGTGCACTATCCCGAGACGCGCGAGATCTGGTCATACGGCTCGGGCTATGGCGGCAATGCCTTGCTTGGCAAGAAGTGCTTCGCGCTGCGGATCGCCAGCGTGATGGCGCGCGACGAGGGTTGGCTTGCCGAGCATATGCTGATCCTCAAGCTGACCTCGCCAGAGCAGCAGGTGCATTACATCGCAGCGGCTTTCCCCAGCGCGTGCGGCAAGACCAATATGGCAATGCTCGAGCCGACCATCGCCGGGTGGAAGGCCGAAACGATCGGCGACGACATCGCCTGGATGCGCTTCGGCAAGGACGGGCGGCTCTATGCGGTCAATCCCGAAGCAGGCTTCTTCGGCGTCGCGCCGGGGACCGGCCCAACGACCAACCACAATGCGATCGCCACGCTCGCCGCCAACGCCATCTACACCAACACCGCGCTGACCGCCGATGGCGACGTGTGGTGGGAGGGGCTGAGCGACACGGCACCCGCAGGCTTGAAAGACTGGCAGGACGAACCGTGGTCGCCGGACAGCGGCAAGCCGGCCGCGCACCCCAATGCGCGCTTCACCGTTCCCGCCGCACAATGTCCGTCGATCGCGGCGGAGTGGGACGATCCCGCCGGCGTGCCGATCAGCGCGATCCTGTTCGGCGGCCGCCGCGCCAACGCAGTGCCGCTCGTCACCGAAGCGTTCGACTGGAACCACGGCGTCTACCTCGCCGCCAACATCGCGTCCGAAGGTACCGCGGCGGCGGAGAATGCGGTCGGCGCGCTGCGCCGCGACCCGTTCGCGATGCTGCCCTTCTGCGGCTACCACATGGCCGATTATTTCGAGCATTGGCTGCGTCTCGGCCGTACCGCCGAATCCGATGGCAAGCAACTGCCGCGGATCTTCCTGGTCAACTGGTTCCGCAAGAACGATGCGGGCAAATTCCTGTGGCCCGGCTTCGGTGACAATGCACGGGTCCTCAAATGGATCGTCGAGCGCTGCGAAGGGGAAGGCGCCGCGGTGGAGACCCCGATCGGCCGACTGCCGGCTGCCGATGCGATCGACGTATCGGGCCTGACGCTCCGCGAGGGCGCGATGGCGGCGCTGCTGTCGGTCGAACCCGAAGCGTGGATCGCCGAGGCGAAGGCCAGCGCTGCCGATCTCGCTGCGCTCGGCGATCGCGTCCCGTCCGCATTGTGGCGCGAACAAGCACTGCTCGAGGCTCGGTTGGGCATGTCGGCCGCCAATGGCTTGGCGTCTCGATCGTAGTCGGCCGCACGAGTATCCGGCACGATCGTTGCCCTGGCATGCCACCTGATTAACTATCTACCTGCCGGACTGGTCGCGAGCACCGTGGTCGCACAGTTGCATCCGCCGCGGCGGATCGTCGACGTTTTGCTGATCGGCGTCGATCTCGGCCCGAGTCTGTCGATTTCTGCACAGCCTCGAGAGCATCCGCTGCCGGGGCTTTTCTGCGCTTCGCGTCATGACCAATGAGCAGCATGGCCGCGAGGTCGTCCTTCAGCTCGACCCGCAGCTGGCCGTCGATTGGGGTGAGCATTACAACCTCGATAAGGCCGCGAATGATCTCCTGCGCTTCCGCTTGCGACGCGGGGATCTCGAACGCCGTTGTTAGCGCCTTGACCTTCGCGCGGTAAATCTGCGCCAGACGCGGGTGAAGCAGGGAAGGGTCTGCCCCGCGCTGCTGCTTACTGCCAGCTGCTGCTCGATCACCGTCCTGCGGCGTCCCATCTGGTTCAGCTCGGCCGCGAACAGCGTCGCGTCCACGCCGTTCACGATGGCTTTGGTCAGGCGCTGGATATGCGCGCGCACGCCTTTCAGCTCGGTCTCGCGCTCGGTGCGGCCGCTGTCGCGCTGGCGGGCGATCTGGTTGGCTTCGCTTACATACTCGGCGATGAAGGCTTCGACGACTTTGGGTTGCATGAGGTCGGACTGCAGCGCAGTCAGCACCTGGGTGGCTAGTTCGCCCACGTGGACGGTCAGCCGATTGGAGCAGGCGCTCGGCCCTAGCTTGGTCGCAGCGTGGCAGGCTGCGCGGTGCTTGCCCTTCTTGCTGTACCCGGCGCCGCTTCCCCGCACTTGAGCTTGCCGGTCAGCAGGTACTTGGGGCGCTGCTTGCTCCAGAACGGTGCCAGAGCGACGTTGCCGGTCGTGCGTGGTCCATGCGCGACCAGAGCCTGCCTCGCTTTCACCCGCTCCCACGACGCATCGCTGATGATGCGCAAATGTGGTACCTCGACCGTCTGCCGCTGGTCCTCGGCATTGCGGAACGCGTGTCGTGCGCCGCTCTCCGGGTCCTTGCGGTAGCTGTGCCGAAGGTGCTCCGGACGGCCGATGTAGAGCGGGTTGTTCAGAATGCCGGTGCCCCGGCTCTTGTTGCCATTGATGGTCGACGCACTCCAGCGGCCGCCTCGTGGGCGCGAATCCCGTTTGCGTTGAGCTCCATGGCGATGTCCCGGCCAGAGCGACCGGCAGCGTATTGCTCGTGGATGTGAATTACCGTCTCGGCCTCGGCGTATACGATCTTGCGGTGTCCGGGGATGCGGTCGCCGCGCGCGTCGGCAACGAAGTCGAGCGCATAGCCGTAGCACAAACCGCCCGAGTTCTGGCCGTCCCGGAACCGCTTGGCGAGCGCGTCGCGCCTCTACGCGCAATGGCCGCAAGCTGCTCGGCGTTCATCGTGCCCTTGAGGCCGACGTGGACCCGCCCGATTTCACCCTCGGCGATGGTATGGAGCCTAACACCCAGGAACAGCAGCCGCTCGTAGATCATCGGTATCTGCGACGGCTGCGCGACAGCCGGTCGTGTTCATCCGGCCAGCACCAGGTCCACCTCACTGCGGTCCACAGATGCCAGTAGTGCCTTCATGCCCGGGCGCTTGGCGATGACCGCGCCGCTGATGGCTTCATCGGCATGGGCGCTAACCTCGGTCCAGCCCTGCTTTCTGATGTAGGCACGGGCATTCTCGTTCTGGACCGCAATCAAGATGCGCTCCTGCTTGTCCGTCGAATAGCGCGCGTAGATCGCAACCCTCATTGTGATGACTGCAGGTCGGAAGGTATGGAGCCAGCATGAATCCGCGCGAGGTCGCGCGCAAGCAGACGGGCGATGGCAAGCGCCGCTTCGCGACAGTGGTTGCAGGAATCCCGGTCGGGGTTGTGTCGGGTGCAGGCAAAGGATGAATGATCTTTTATCCGCCAGCAGAATTAGAATGTCGGTCGCCTAAGCGCGGTAGGTGGACGACACTACTGGGCGACGGCTTCCGGACCGCTCACTATTTCAAGAATGGCCGGTTCGTGCAGGAGCGGTCATTCCCTCGGGAGTCAGGAACGACTTGAGTTGGTCGACAGCGGGCGCTCAAACTGATCCGCAGGAGAGACCGCTACCTCGCTGTGTCGAGAACCCGCCAAGCGGAAGCTAACCGGATTGGGTCATCAATCGCACTCGGCTTTCAATCGAACCTCCAGATCGGGATGCCCATCTTCCGAGCCTTGTCTGCAAGATTGGCACTGATCCCGGTTCCTGGGAATGCCAGCAAACCGATCGGCAGGGCTTCAAGCATCGTGTCGTTGCGCTTGAACGGAGCTGCTTTGGCATGACGTGCCCAGTCGGGCTTGAATGCGATCTGGGTCACCTTGCGATTATCGGCCCAACAGGCGGCGATCCGTTCCACGCCGCTGGGCGTACCGCCATGCAGCAAGACCATGTCCGGATGCTTGGCGTGGACCCGATCGAGCGCGTCCCAGATCGTGCGGTGATCCAGATAATCGGCCCCACCGGTAATCGCGATTCTCGTGCCGGTGGGGAGAAGCACTTCGCGATTGGCGCGCTTGCGCGCGTTGATGAAGTCGCGGCTGTCGATCATGCTACTGATAAGCGCCTTGCGATTGACCATTGAACCGCTGTGCGGCGTCCAGGCATGTTTAGTGTGCAGCCGGAATTGGTCGGCGCAGGCCTCGCGGAAGAATTCCATGGCGTCGCGGCGTTCGATCAGGGTTGTGCCCTCGCGTAGCAACCGTTCGAGTTCGACCGATTTGACCTCGGAGCCATCCTGCTCGCGCTGCGATCGCTGCTGCGCCACTTCATTGTCGTCCAATTCGCGTTCGATCCGTTCGGCCGCGCGGTGAAAGATGTTGCCGATGCCCCAGAGCAAGGGTTCGAGATCGGGTTCGAGCCGGGTGTCCTGAAGGGTCGAGACCATGGCATCGAACATGTCGGCGATTGCCCCGCTGGCAATTCTCGCTTCCGGGAGCGGTCGGGGATCGGGTTCGTCGTCGAATGGACGATAGCCAAACAAGGCCAGCTCTTCGAGCATATGGGCGGTAGTCGAGCTTTCCGGTTCTTGGTCTGTGGTTGGGTCGATGGTCATGATGATCTCCTCGTCGGAGCCGCGCGCCTCGCGGCCTTCCTGGGCGATCATCCGGGCGGCAGGGAGATGGCGGCCGCACCCATGGGTTCTCGTGATTCAATGTCGAAGTATCGCATTGGGCCGAAGCGAAGCGGAGGACGGCCGGAGGCGGCTATTTTGGCTCGCGATGCAAAGCTTGGGGATCGGCACGATCCTCAAGCGGCGGAAAATAGCCGCCTCCGGCCGTTGCGGGCGCTGTCTCCCTGCCGCCAGAGCGCCCCTCTCGAAGGCCGGCGCGCGGCTCTCCGAGCCAGCATGCTCGTGTCAGGTGCGGATCTGGTAACGCTCGATGTCCTCCAATCTCAGTTGGGGTGCGAGTTCGGACAGGAGCCGATCGCGCCCGAGCGCCATCAGACCGTCGTTGAGGTCATTGCCGGTGGGGCTGACGACAGGAATCAGGTCGATGCCCCGCGTTCCGGCTCGATCGTCGAGTTGTGTCCAGGCAGCGTCGCCTGCTGCGTCATCGTCGCGCACGACGTAGAGGCGCTGGACAACCGTTGGCCATTCGAGTGCTGCGAGATGGGCAGCGGAAAGCGTCGCAATCGTCGGCATCGTGGGAAGCATCATGCGCCAAGACAGCATCGTCTCGAGTCCTTCACCGATCGCCATGACGGGGCCGGCATTGCCGAGGCGGACGCCGTGCCCGAGCAGGTCGCCCATTGCTCGACGCGGCGTGGCAATGTCGGCCTTGTCGCGTCGGGCAGGATCGAGCCAGGTGCGGTGGATGCCGGTGATTGTTCCCGCACCATCGGTGACGGCGGCGATCAGCGCCGGGAATGTGTTGGCGGTGCCAGGCGGATCGTCCTCCGATGGCCGGTACCAGCAACGCGGATGAAAGCGGAGCCAGCGCTCGGTCCGCAGACGATGGAGTTGCCGCGCCCCCAAATAGGATTCGGCAGGCGTGCTGGCGATCGAACGGCAGGCCGCAAAGAGACGTTGAGCGGCTTTGCGCGATCCGGCTGGCGCGCGGACCATGTCGCGGTCGTGATGGTCGGCGGCCTTGGGAAGTGCGAGATAGCGCCGGGCCTCGTCGAGCGTCGCGCTCAATTGATCGTGGCCGAGATTAAGGGCGATCAGGTCGAGCAGATCGCCATGCTCGCCGGTCGCAGCATCGGTCCATTTGCCGGCCGCGCCCTTGCCGTGGTCGCCGCCTTTTAATCGGACATAGAGGCTGCGCCCCTTCGAACCCTGGACATCACCGGCGAGCCAGTAATGGCCTTCGCGGTGCCCGGCGGGGAGATAGGTGCGGCAGACCCGCTCGGCGTCACGCGCGAGTTGGCGGGCAATATCGCCGACGGTGTCGGGCATGATGGCCTCCGTGACAAAGAAGGGGGCTCGCCTCGTCGGCGAACCCCCAGGGGCTGAGGCGGACGCTATTCGGCGGCGATCGCCAGCGGTTCCTCCTCCAAGTCCGAAGGATCATGAATGCCGGCGTCGCTGTCGATGGCCGGTACGCCGCCGATGCTATCCGGGGCTTTGTCATCGGGCTCAACGGCTGCTGGCGTGCGCAGCGGCTCCGCCAGCCAGCCGCTGCCCTCAAGCAGGCGTTCGGCCTCCTTCGCCATGTCGCCCTTCTTCATCGTGGCGATTCGGTTGGCGACCTCGCTGCCCTTGGCCTCGCCGACCGCTGCCATGATCCGGGCCTTGGTGACACGGCCCAGATAGTTGTCGACGCCTGCGCTCCACCCGGCGGCAACCATGTCGAGGTCGGCAGCGCGCGCGATGATATGGCTGTGCGCGATCCGGCGCTCGATTTTATGCGGCGAGACGCGGCCATCGTTGTAGCGATTGCCGGGTTCCCACACCGCATTGATGCCGAACGACGCGCAATGCGCGAACAGCGCCGCCTGGTCGTCGCCATCGAACGCGATGAGCGCATCCCAGAGCTGCTCGGCGTCATCGGGAAGGCGCTCTTTCCAAGCATCGTGCCGCCGCTCGATCGCCTGTGCCGAGATGCTGTCATTGAGGCCGGGAGCATGAACCGACAGGCTGCCGCCCCGGATCGACACCTCCATGCAGCTCTCGACCTGCGTGTAGCGATAGAGGGTCTCGAGCACGAAGGCATGCAGAACGGCCGCGAACGCCACCGTCGGATGGGCCGCGACGGCATCGCGGAGCGCCAGCGTGCGGTGGGTGGTGAGTTCAGTCACCAGTCGGTCCGGGAGCGGTTTGAGCAAGTCCTCCTGCTCGTCCTCCTCCTCGAGCATGGATGCCGCCGCACCGCCGATGCTGATGACGGTACGCTGCGGTCGGTCGTCGTCGAGTTCAACGGGAAGGTCGTCACCGTCCGTCGCGCTGGCCTCCTCGCCGTTGCCCGTCGCATCGGCCGGTTCGTCTTCCGGTCGGACGAAGCCGCGCTCGATGTAGGGCGAGCCATCGCCATCGATGCTGATGAACACGCCGGCCCGGGCGACCTCGGACGGATCGTAGATCAGCGGGCGCGACACGAGCCCGGCGATCTCCTCGTCGATGGCCGTGACGCGAGCTTCGATCTCCTCGGGCACGTCGCCGCCACCCGCCCATTCATCTTCGAGCGCGTCGGCCTCGGCACGAAGCGAAGCGAGCTTCGCCTCGTCATCCTCCGTCAGGTCGGGCTGGACCCCCTGCAACTCGCGCAGGTCGTGGTCGTAGCCGTAGGAGAAGTCGACTGCGACCGCGATCCACTTCCAGCCCTCTTCGCCGATGCGGGCGGCCTCGGTCTGGAGCTTCTCGGCCACCAGCCGATCGAGCAGGGCGACATCCTGCAGCCAGCCGCCATCGTCGGTCTCGAACAGGTCGCGCAGCACATAGCCGCCGGCGGCGACATAGGCGTCAAGGCCGAGGAAGCTGACGCGCTTGTCCGAGGCGCGCACCGAATCTTCGGTGAGCTTCGACCGAATGAAGTAGGGCTGCTTGTTGTAGCTCGTCTGAAGCAGATCCCAGACCTGTTCCTGCCGTGCGTGGTCCTCCGACACCGAGAACGCCATGAGTTGTTCGAGGCTCATGCCGTCCTCGGCATAGACCTCGTGCAGCCTGGGCGAGACAGAGGCGAGCTTCAGCCGCTGCTTCACCACCGCGGGCGTCACCATGAAGGTGGCGGCCACCGTCTCGATGTCGGTGCCGCCCTGGACGAGCTGCTGCATCGCGCGGAACTGGTCGAGCGGATGCAGGGCCTCGCGGTGGGTGTTTTCAGCGAGCGAGTCTTCCTCGGCGCTGATCTCGGCATCGTCGCGCACGATGCACGGGACGGGCTGGGTTTTCACCATCCGCCTGCCCCTTACGAGCTGCTGAAGGGCTCGAAAACGGCGGCCGCCGGCCGGGACTTCGAACAGCCCCGTCTCGTTGCCCTCGGCGTCACGCTGCGGGCGAACGCTGAGGCTCTGCAGCAGGCCGCGGCGCGCAATGTCCGCGGCGAGCGTGTCGATCGACACGCCAGCCTTTACGCGCCGCACGTTGGCCTGGCTCAGCACGAGCTGGCTGAACGGGATGTCGCGGGACACATTGAGCGCGATCTTCACATGCTTGGTCATGGGTCTTCTCCATGACGGGCGGCCGGAAGACTCTCTCTCGACCCTCAACCCGTCATGGAGCCGGCGCAGCCCTCTCCCTCTAAAAGGGGGAGGACCACGCCAACTCAGGCGGGACGGACGTGGATCAGCGCGCGGCCGCCATCAGCTTGGCCGCTTTGCCCTCAAGTTCGAGCCTGGCGTCCTGATGCGGCTTGTCCCGCGCCAGTGCGGTGATCCCCTGGACGAAGTCGAAAATCGAGGCCGGGGGCCGGCCTTCCTCATCGAGAACGGTCGCGATGATCTTCTCGGTCTCGGGCCGTGAGAAACCGCGCTGGCGCAGGAAGCCCGTACGATCTTCATCGGTGCGCGCCACGACGCGTTCGCGTGCCGCCTTGATGCCCGTGATGAACGGCATCGGCGAAGAGGTCGCGAAGGACTCCAGTGCAGGCGCCGCCTCGTGCGCGAAGCGGTTGGCGGCGAACTTGCTGTGCCGGATGCTGATTTCCTCGAACCCCTCGGCGCCCCAGATATTCCGGTTCATGCAGACGGCGCGAAGATAGAAGGAGGCCATGCCGAGCGTCTTCGATCCGACCTCGCTGTTCCAGCAGTAGAAGCCGCGAAAATACAGGTCAGGGTCGCCGTTTGGCAGGCGGCCAGCCTCTATCGGATGGGCGTCGTCGACTAGGAACAGGAAGACGTCACGGTCGGATGCATAGAGCGTCGTTGTGTCCTTCGTGATCTTGACGAAGGGATTGTGCGTCATCGTCGACCAGTCGAGGACGCCAGGCACCTTCCAGCGCGTGTCGCCGGTCCCGTTGCCCGCGATCTTCATCACCGCCGCAACCAGCTCGTGATCCCAGATCCGGCCATAGTCTGGACCCGTGACCGCGCGCAGCTCGACACGGCCATCTTCGGTTTCCAGGGTCTTCATAAGCTCTGCCCGGTGCGACAGCAGCCCATGCTGCATGTTGATGCCGGCGAGCGGTCCCGGCAGTTGGCGCAGATAGCCCGATGGCGCGCCGACCAGGCTGCAGAGCTGACCGAACGACCAGTGGGTTGGCGCGACCGGCTGGTCCCGACCCGGCAGAACCAGCGCGAGGTTCTCGACATCGTCGCGACTCGCCTCGACTCGGACCTCCCGCGTCTCCACGGTGCGTGCGGTCGCGTGCTCGGCCCGGCGCAGGACTGCGTCGTGGAGCGCCGACAGCGATAGATACCGCTCATCATCGGGACGCGAGAACCACTCGGACGAGACGCGGCCGATTCGTTCGCCCCGCGAGATGTCGACCTTGTACCCGCCGGGCTGGGCCGGGCGCGGCGCACCGGAGGCACGCGGATCGGAAAGGATAGTCGCCATGGGAAATCTCCATGACGGGCGCCGAGAGCCTCTCTCTCAACCTTAACCCGTCACGGCAATCGCCGCTCTCCTCTTCCTTTTGGGGCGTTGCGGGGCCTCCCGCAGAAGGGGGCCGGCGAGACGCGGCTCGCCGGCAGGGGAAGGCTTTCCCCTCTTCAACCCACAATTTTACGCCGAAAGCACTACGCCGGCATCTGATTACGCGGTTATTACGTTAGCCCAGAGCGGCTCCCGCGTAAGGCCTAGCTTGCGCCCCTTTCGGGGAAGTTTTTGTGCTAAATCAGGAGGATGCTGGTGCTGCCGGTGAGGATTGAACTCACGACCTCAGCCTTACCAAGGATGCGCTCTACCACTGAGCTACGGCAGCATGTCCGAAGCGCCTTACGGCGCGGGCGGAAGCGGCCTAAGAGCCGCTGGAGCGGACATTGTCAAGGAGCGTGTGGCGAAGTGGCGACGAAAGATGCGGAAAAAGCCGAGCGGCTGGCGGCGGCGCTGCGCGAGAACCTGAAGCGCCGCAAGGGCCGCGCCCGCGCGTTGGACGCGGTTGACACCGTCACCGCCCCCGACGCGCCTAAGCAATAGGCGCGCATTTCGCCGCCAGCCAGGCGCGCTCGTCCGCATCCAGATACGACCCGATCACGTCAACGACTCGCGCGTGATATGCGTCGAGCCAGGCGCGTTCGCGCGGGCTCAGCATCTCGGCGACGATCAGCGAGCGTTCGATCGGGCAGAAAGTCAGCGTCTCGAAGCCGAGCATCGTCACGCCGTGCGCAAAGGGGCGTTCCTCGACCAGCAGCAGATTTTCGATGCGGATGCCGTATTCCCCGGCTTTGTAATAGCCCGGCTCGTTCGACAGGATCATGCCGGCGCGCAGCGGCTCGGCCGCGCCACCGCCGGGATAGGTCGGCGGCGCGATGCGCTGCGGGCCTTCATGCACCGACAGATAGGCACCGACGCCGTGACCGGTGCCATGCGCATAATCGAGCCCGATCTGCCACAAAGGCGCGCGCGCGAACGAATCGAGTTGCCCGCCGGTGGTGCCGACCGGGAAGACCGCAGTGGCGAGCGCGATATGGCCCTGCAGCACGCGCGTGAAGCGGTCGCGCATCTCGTCGGTCGGCGTGCCGATCGGCAGCACGCGCGTCAGGTCGGTCGTGCCATCGGCATATTGGCCGCCCGAATCGACCAGATAGAGCTGGCCCAGTTCGAGCGGTGCGTTCGATTCGGGGGTCGAATGGTAATGCGGGCTCGCGCCATGCGCGCCGGTCGCCGAGATCGTATCGAAGGAGGTGTCGAGCAACACGCCTGTCGCCTCGCGGAACTCTTGCAGCCGGGCGACGCAGGAAAGCTCGGTCAGCCCGCCCTTGGGCGCTTCCGCCTCGACCCAGCGCAGGAAGCGGGCGACCGCCGCCCCGTCGCGTGCGGAGGCCGAGCGGTGGCCGCCAATCTCGACCGGGTTCTTGATCGCCTTGGCCAGCACCACCGGATCGCGCAGCGGCAGGACGGTGGCGCCGCCTGCGGTCAGCGAATCGAAAATGGCGGACACGGCGCGCTCGGGGTCGGCGGCGATGCGCTTGCCGGCAAAGGCCTGCAAAGCATCGGCAAAGGCGTCGCGCGGATGCAGGCGAATCGCATTGCCGAGATGCTGGCGCACCGCATCGGTCACTTTTTCGGGCGCGACGAACAGGTCGGCGGTGCCATCGGCATCGACGATCGCATAGGCCAGGGCGACGGGGGTGTGCGCCACGTCGCTGCCGCGCAGGTTGAGCGTCCAAGCGATCGAATCGAGCGCGGTCAGCACCACCGCATCGGCCTTGGTCTCTGTCAGCCAATCGGCGATCTGCGCGCGCTTGGCGGCCGAGCCGAGCCCGCTATGCGCCTCATCCTGTACCGTCAGCACGGCAGTCGAGGGGGCAGGGCGGTCGGCCCACACGGCATCGAGCGGGTTGCGCTCGACCGCGACCAGTTCGGCCCCGCGCGTGGCCAGCGCGGCGCGGGCATCGGCGACCCAGGCGCTGGTGTGCAGCCACGGATCATAGCCGATCCGCCCACCCGCCGGGGCATGCTCGCCCAGCCAGCGCGCGACATTGCTCGCAGGGACGGCGACATAGTGCCAGTCGTCCGCCGACACCTGTTCGCGCACTTGCAGCGTATAGCGGCCATCGGTTAAGATCGCGGCGCTTTCGGCCAGCACGACCGCGCTGCCGGCCGAGCCCTGGAAGCCGGTCAACCAGGCCAGACGCTGGGCATAAGCCCCGACATATTCGGACATATATTCATCGGTCAGCGGCACGACGAAGCCGTCTAGCTGGTCTTGCGCCAATTGGGCGCGAAGGGCGACGAGACGGGCGGGATAAGCGGACATGGGTGGCTTTCGGGAATGGAAGGTTAGGCTAAGGTTAGGCGAAATGCGCTACGTTTGTCAGGGCAAAAGTCCGCGGCGGCGGTTCCCGGGCAATGCCGACGGCACCATGTCTCCGGTCATCCGCGAAGAATGCCAGATGTCGGCGTAGTAGGACATAGGCGCAGGCCCGACGCTTGGCGCGCGCGTCGTCTATAATGATGTCGCACCGCCTCTTCGCTGGAAAGTCGTCCCTTCATGTCCATTGCCAAGCGCCTTCGCATCGGCTCGGCCTTGATTACGGTTGCCATGTTGCTGGCGATCGTGATCGCCGCTTACGGCATCAACCTCGTGCGGATCGGGGGGCCGATCGGCGAACAGATCCAGGCGCAATCCGATTATGTCGCCGACATTCTGCCGCCGCCCGAATATGTGCTCGAGCCGTTTCTGGAGGCGACCTTGCTCGCCAGCCATCCCGAGGAGGTCGACATGCGCGCGACGCGGCTGGCGGCGCTGCGCAAGGCCTATGATGAGCGCCACGCCTATTGGAACAGTTCGACGCTCGATCCGGCGTTGGTGACCGCCTTGACGCGCGATGCCGATGCGCCTGCCCAGCGCTTCTGGGCAGAGGTCGACCAGATGATCGCCGCCGCACGCGCGCACGACGCGGCGCAGCTCGCCCGCAGCTATGCCAGCGTGTCCGAAGCCTATGCCGCGCATCGCACGCGGATCGACACCGCCGTCACGCTGGCGGGCAAGCAACAGGCCGAGCTCAAGGCGCATTCGGAGACCACGCTGACGATCACCGCGATCGCCTTGCTGGCGCTGGCGGTGACGATCCTCGCGCTGGCGATCGGATCGCGTCTGTACCTGACGCACCGGGTGATGGCCCCGCTCGGGCAATTGGTCGAGGCGACCGATGCGCTGGCCGACGGCGCGGAGCGCAGCGTGCCGCACCTCGATCGCGTCGATGAGCTTGGCCATATGGCGCGCGCGGTCGACACCTTCCGCCGCGCCGCCGCCGAGCGTGCGGCGCAAGAGGCGCAGGCCAGTGCCGAGCAGAAGGAGGTCGCCGACGCGCTGGGCCAGGTGTTGCGGACGATGGCGGCGGGCGATTTGCGCGGCGGTGCGGCGCTGCGCTTCCCGGAGAGCTATGCTGCGGTCAATCGCGATCTCAACGATGCGGTCGATACCTTGCGGTCCATGGTGCAGGCGGTGGTGGAGACGACCACCGAGATTGGCGGGGCATCGGATTCGATCGCGCGCGCGACCGGCGATTTGGCGCAGCGCACCGAGAGCAGCGCCGCAGTCATCGAACAGACCTCCGCCGCAGTCGGGCGGATGGACGCGCGGTTGCGCAGCACGGTGCAGGCGGCGCACAAATCCTCCGACGGATCGCAAGCGACGCTGGCGGCGGCGGGCGAAGTGCGCGTGCGTGCCGATGGCGCGATGGAGGCGATGAACCGCGTTTCCAGCAGTGCCGCCGGCATCGACGATGTGATCGAGGGCCTCGACAAGATCGCCTTTCAGACGCGCGTTCTGGCGATGAATGCGGCGGTCGAGGCGGGGCGGGCCGGGGAGGCCGGGCGCGGCTTTGCCGTCGTGGCCGATCTGGTCTCGACGCTGGCGATGCGCGCCGAGGAGGAAGCCAAGCGCGCGCGCACCCAACTGAGCGCAACGCAGCAGGAAGTGGCGGTCGCGGTCGACGCGGTCGGGCTGGTGCATGGCGCGCTCGAAACGATCGTGGCGAGTTGCACCGATGCGGTCGCGCTGACCCAGGCGATCGCCAGCGACAATGCCGCGCAGGCCGAAGCAATCGGCGAAATCACCAGTGCCGTGACGCAACTCGACCGGATCGCGCAACAGAATGCCGGGATGGTGACCGAAACCTCCGCCACGGCGGCGACGCTGGCGCAGGATATCGCCACGCTGGCGGCGCGCGCGGCGGCGTTTCGGTATGACAGCCGTGATGGCGATGCCCCGGTTGCGATCGAGCCGGGGCGTGTGACGGAACCGGCTCCGCGTCGGGCACCGACCGGACGCACGGTCCGGCTGGCACCGTCGCGGACGCTCCAGCGCACCTGACCGCGACACCTCGACTTGACCTGCGGCAAGCGGGTAGGAGAGGGGATGACCGAACCGCTCTCGCCCCCCGTCGCCGCCACGCGCCCGCACAGCTTCACCCTGCATGGGCACACGATCGAGGATCCCTATGCCTGGCTGAGGGACCCGAACTATCCCGAGGTCGATGACGCGGATGTGCTCGCCTATCTCGCGGCCGAAAACGCCTATTTCGAGAGCGTGATGGAACCGCACCGGCCGTTGATCGACCGGCTGTATGAAGAGATGAAGGGCCGCATCAAGGAAGACGATAGCTCGGTTCCGCAAAAGGACGGCGACTGGGTCTATTGGACCGCGTTCGAAACCGGCGGGCAGTATCGCAAATGGTGGCGCAGGCCGGTCGCAGCGGGCGAGGACAAGAGCCAGGACGTTTTGATCCTCGACGAACCGGCTTTGGCCGAGGGCAAGGAATATTTCCGGCTGGGCGCGTTTTCGGTCAGCAATGATGGGCGGCTGCTGGCTTATGCGATCGACGACAATGGCTCGGAACGCTTCGAGGTGCGCGTCAAGGATCTGATCACGGGCGAGCATTTGCCCGATGTCATTCCGGGGATGCTGTCCGAAATCGTGTGGACCGCCGACGACACGGGCTTTCTCTATGGCCTCGCCAACGACCAATGGCGCACCGACAATGCGCGGCTGCACTGGCTGGGCACGCCGATCGCTGACGATATCGAACTGTTCAAGGAAGCCGATGAGGGTTTCCGCGTTGGCGTCAGCGAGACGAGCGACCGCAAGTGGATCGTGCTGTCGAGCGGCGACCATGTGACCAGCGAAATCTATCTGCTGCCCGCGACCGACCCGCTGGCGACGCCGCTCTGCGTATCGCCGCGCCAGGTCGGGCGTGAATATGATGTCGACATGCATGGCGACACGCTGTTCATCCACACCAACGACACCGACCCCAATTTTCGGCTGTGCACCGCGCATATCTCGGCGCCGGGCGAATGGGTCGAGAAGATCGCGCCGTCGCCGCATTTCTACATGACCGGGGTGGATTGCTTCCGCGACTTCTTCATCGTCGACGGGCGCGAGGATGGCTTGGATCAGATCGAGATTCACCGCTATGAGGAGGGCATCGCGCCGCAGCGCATCCGCTTCCCCGAGGCGAGCTATGATGCGGGGCTCGGCAACAATCCCGAATATGCGATGCAGGTGCTGCGCGTCGGTTATGAGTCGATGGTCACGCCGGGCACCGAATATGATTATGACGTGGCGACGGGCGAGCTGACCACGCTCAAGGTGCAGGAAATCCCGAGCGGCTATCAGGCGGCGAAATACCGCACCGAGCGGCTTAAGATCACCGCGCGCGACGGCACGCAGGTGCCGGTGTCGATCGTCTATCCGGCGGACTTCCCGCGCGACGGGTCGCGTCCTTTGTTCCTCTATGCGTATGGCGCTTATGGCTATGCGATTCCGCCGGGCTTTTCGACCGGGCGGCTGTCGCTGCTCGATCGCGGCTTTGCCTATGCCATTGCGCATATTCGCGGCGGCGATGATCTGGGCCAGCAATGGTATCTCGACGGCAAGCTGGAAAAGCGCACCAACACCTTCAACGATTTCGTCGATGTCGCGAAGGGGCTGATCGCGGATGGCTGGACGTCGGCGGGGCGGATCGCAATTGCCGGGCGTTCGGCCGGGGGCGAATTGATGGGCGCGGTGGTCAATTCCGACCCCGAATTGTGGGGCGCGGTGATTGCCGATGTGCCGTTCGTCGACGTGCTCAACACCATGCTCGATGCCGACTTGCCGCTGACGCCGGGCGAATGGCCCGAATGGGGCAATCCGATCGAGGACAAGGCCGCGTTCGAGCTGATCCGCAGCTATTCGCCCTATGACCAGGTGAAGGCGCAGGCCTATCCGCCGCTGTTCATTTCGGGCGGCCTCAACGATCCGCGCGTGACCTATTGGGAGCCGGCCAAATGGGCGGCCAAGCTGCGCGCCACCAAGACCGACGACAATGTGCTGCTGCTCAAGACCAATATGGGCGCTGGGCATGGCGGCAAATCGGGCCGCTTCGAAAGTTTGCGCGAGGGTGCGGAGGAGCATGCCTTCGTGCTGTGGCAGCTCGGCATTGAGGGGTGAGGCGCTATAGCATGTCGTCACCCCGGGCTTGTCCCGGGGTCCACCGTGCCGGATATCCCTTCGCCGCAGGATGCGCATCCCGGTGGACCCCGGGACGAGCCCGGGGTGACGATGGAAGGGCGCGCGGTTGAGCATCGAAGCCCTCATCGCCAAATACGGCCTGCTTGCCTTGTTCGCGGGTGCTGGCATCGAGGGCGAGACGGTGGTGATCGCCGGCGGGTTGCTGGCGCATAAGGGGCTGTTTTCCTTGCCGGGCGCGATGGCGGCGGCGGCGGCGGGGTCGTTCCTGGCCGACCAGATCTTCTTTGCGCTCGGCCGCTATTTCCGCGATCGGCCGTGGGTGAGGCGCGTGCGCCAGCGCGCGCTGTTCGAACGCGCGCTGGGGTTGCTCGAACGCTATCCGATCGGCTTCATCTTCGCCTTTCGCTTTCTGTATGGCTTCCGCACGATCAGCCCGGTGGCGATCGGCACGACCAGGGTGTCGGCGCGGCTGTTCGTGCTGGTGAACGGGGTCTCGGCCATTGTGTGGGGCGTGGTGTTTACCGGCGTCGGCTATCTGTTCGGCCACGGCTTTGAAAAAGCGATCGAGCGCTTGCTGCCCGATCGGCATGCCATTCTGATCTTAGCGGCGGGCGGGGTCGCGCTCGCCGCACTGGTCGGGGGGTGGCATTGGTGGCGCACGCGCACGCGCGCGGACGCATGAGGAGTGATACGTATTTCGGCGCGGCGCGGCTTTTATCAGGGTCGCGCGGAACCTGTTGCCTCGTCCAGGGCTTCAAGGCGTAAACCCACAAAAAGGTCGCAGCGATGCTCGAACATCTTCCCGAATGGCTTGGCGCTTCGCTCAGCGGGGTGCGTGCGGGCGCGGAGCATCTGGTCATCGTCAACCCGGCCCTGGGCAGCGGTTTCGCACCGATTGCGCTCAGCAGCCCTGCCTTTGCCGACTGGACGGAGATGCCGGTGCGCTTCACCGCCGACGGCGCGGGCGTATCGCCGCCGCTCGAATGGGACGCACTACCGCCGGGCACGCAGAGCCTGGCGCTGATCGTCGAGGATGCCGATTCGCCCACGCCCGCGCCGCTGGTCCACGCGATTGTGTGGGGCCTGCCGGCGGGAATGCACACGCTGGCAGAAGGGGCGATCGTTGCCGATGCCGCAACTGGCGACACCGGCAAGAATTCCTTCCTCTCGCAAAGCTGGCTCGCGCCCGATCCGCCCAAGGGGCATGGCGAGCATCGCTACGTCTTCCAACTGTTTGCGCTCGATTGCCCGGCCGCCGACTTGGGCGAGGCACCTGGGCGCGGCGCGGTGCTCAACGCGATTGCGGGCCATGTGATCGGTGCGGGGATGCTGACCGGGCTGTACGCGCGGGGTCAGGTGCTCTCCGCAACGCTCGATCCGGGCGTTGCGCCTGCTTGACCGTTAGCGTCCTGTCTTTTCGCCCCGCACCTGCGCGACCATTTGCGTGATTGCGGCGAGAACGACATCGGGGCGGTCTTTCATCACGGCGTGCGAGCTGCCGTCGGCGAGCATCGCGCTGCGTCGCGGATTCGCTGCGACGAAGGCCGCGTGCGCGGCCCGCATCCGGGCCGCCTCGTCCGGCGTCTCCGCCCAGGACCGTTCCGCCACGATGTCGATCACCGGCAAAGCAGGCGGCAGGGCGACCGCGCGCGCACGTCGCGCCGTCTTTGGATAGGCCTCGATGATCGGGATCAGCAGTTCAGCCAGCGCCGGAGCTTGGGCGCGAAGGGCCGCATATTGCGGGCGATAGCGCCCGACGATGGCTTCGGTTTCGGCCGGATCGAAAAAGGCGGGGATATTGGCATCCACCAGCACCATTCCGGCGACGCGCCGGTCCTGCGCGGCCAGCAGATGGGCGATGAAGCCGCCATAAGAGTGCGCGACCAGGATTACCGGGCCTTGCACCGCGCAGCGATCCAGAGCGCCCCGTAGCGCGCGCACGTCCTTGTCGATCGAATAGGCACCTTGTCGCCGGTCGCTCTGGCCCAGCCCGGCGCGATCATACACGAAGGTCCGTACCCCAAGCGCCTGCGCTTTCGGCACCAAATTGGCCCAGACCCGCGAATCGTCGCCATTGCCCGCTTCGAACACCAGCGTCACCGGCCCGTTGCCGCCGAGATCGACGAAAAGGCGCTGGTGGCCGATCGCGATCTTGGTCGCGGAGCAGTTTGCCTGTGCTGCCGCCGCAAACGTCATGCACGCGGCCAAAGCCAGCGTAAGCCTCGTTGCCATCCACATTGCGGCACCTCCCTTGTGTAGTATCAATATAATACACAAGGGAGGAAAGCGAGCAACCCTAGCCGCTGTTGCGCAGTGCGGTCGCGATCGCGTTGATCGACAGCAGGATGCCCTCGCCGATGCGGGGGTCCTCGTCGCCCGCGCGGCGGCGCTTGATCAGTTCGATCTGGAGCAGGTTGAGCGGCTCGATATAGGGCAGGCGCAGGCGGATCGAGGCGTCGAGCGCGGGGTGCGCCTCCAGCAGGCGCGATTGGCCGGTCACTTGCAACAGCCCGTCATGCGCTTGCTGCCAGCCGCTTTCGATGCGCGGGAAGATCGCATCGGCAAGCGCGCGATCCTCGACCAGCCCGGCATAGCGCGCGGCAATGCCCATGTCGGATTTCGCGATCACCTGTTCCATATTGGCGAGGCTGGCAGCGAAGAACGGCCAGCCTTGCGCCATTTCGGCGAGCAGGCCCTTGTCCGGAAACGCCGCCAGCGCATGGCCGACGCCGTACCAGCCCGGCAGCATGACGCGCGCCTGCGCCCAGCTGAACACCCAGGGGATGGCGCGCAGATCCTCGATCCGGTCGGATTTGGTGCGGCTCGCCGGGCGGCTGCCGATCTTGAGGCCGGAGATTTCAGCAAGCGGCGTCATCTGGCGGAAGAAGGTGCGGAAGCCGCGATCGTCACCATTGCTGCCGTACACCAGATCGCGATAGGCGTGGAAGGCGGAGGCGGAGAGCGTGTCCATCGCCGCCGAGAAGCGCGCGGTGTCCGCCGCCGACAGCGCCTCGGGCTCCAGGCTGGCGAGCAGGGTGGCCGAGGCCATCGCCTCCAAATTGGTCATCGCGCTGTCCCGCGTGCCATATTTGCCCGCGATCACTTCGCCCTGTTCGGTGATGCGGATGCGGCCCTGCACCGTGCCGGGCGGCTGCGCGCGGATCGCGGCGAAGGACGATCCGCCGCCACGCCCGACCGCGCCGCCGCGGCCGTGGAACAATTGCATGCCGACGCCGGCGTCTGCGAACACGCTTTTCAGCGCGGTCGATGCCTTGGACAGGCTCCAGGTCGAGGTGAGATAGCCGCCGTCCTTGTTGCTGTCCGAATAGCCGATCATCACTTCCTGGAAGCTGCGCGCGGCGGTGATGCCGCGAACTTCGGGCAGCGCGAACCATTCGGTCATGATGGCGGGGGCGGCCTCGAGATCGCCGATCGTCTCGAACAGCGGCACTGCCATGATCGCTGCGCTCGACGGCTCGCCCGAGGCACCGCCGGGGCGGTACAGGCCGACTTCCTTCAGCAGGATGTTGAGTTCGAGCAGATCCGACACCGATTGCGCCATCGACACGATATGCTGCGCGATGCAGGCCGGGCCATAAGTGGCGTGCGCCTGTGCGGCGGCGTGCAGGATGGCGAGTTCGGACTGGGTTTCGTCCGAATAGGCGGCGAACGGGCTGGCGAGTGGGCGGGCGTTGGACAGTTCGTGGCGCAGCAGCGACACGCGCTGCGATTCGCCGAGGCTGAGATAATCGCCCTCGACGCCGGCGACCTTGAGCAGTTCGGCGACGACGCGTTCGTGCACCGCGCTGTTCTGGCGCAAATCGAGCGTCGCCAGATGGAAGCCGAAGGTCTCGACCGCACGCACCAGCCGCCCGAGCGCGCCGCCCGAGGACAAGGCTCCGCCCCCCTGATGGTCTTCCTGCCGCAGCGCGCGCGCGATGATCACGAGATCGGCGCGGAAGGCCTGTGGATCGGGGTAGCGTTCGCCCTTCAGCGCGCCGGGGCGGGGGGCGGGCTTGCCGGTGAGCGCGCGGTGCGTTGCGGCGAGGCGCGCGTAAATGCCCGACAGCGCGCGGCGATAGGGCTCGTCGCTGCGGCTTTCGGCGGCGTCGCCGCTCGCCTCGGCCAGCGCCTGCACGCCCGCATCGGCGGGCGCGAGATCGGTCGAGATCGACAGTTCGGCGCCGAGCGCGTGGACCGCGTCGAGATAATAGACCAGCACTGCCTCACTGGCTTTGGCCAGCGCGGTGGTCAGGCTGTCGGCGGTGACGAAGGGGTTGCCGTCGCGGTCGCCGCCGATCCAGCTGCCCGGCCGCACGAAGCTTGGCACGCGTTCGCCAAGCGCGCGGTCCCAGCGCTGGTAGAGCGCGGGGAGGGCGGGCAGGAACACCTCGCGCAAATAGCTGAGCGCGGTTTCGACTTCGTCGGTGACGTACAGCCGCTCGCGGCGCAGCACGCGCGTCTGCCACAGCAAGGCGATCTGGCGCAGGATCGCTTCTTCGACATCGTCGCCATCGGGGGTTTCCGTGGCGCCGCCGTCGCGCAGCAGCATCAGCGCGGCGATGCGGTTGCGGTGGTCGATCATCGATTTGCGGCGCACTTCGGTCGGGTGCGCGGTCAGCACGGGGGCGATCAGCGCGTGATCGAGCAGGTGCATCACCTGCGCCTTGTCGATGCCCTCGGCCGCCAGCCGTTCAAGCGCGGCGGCAAGGTCCGCCCCGCGTTCGGCGGTGACGCCCTGGCGATCCTCGGCGAGATTGGCGAGCATCGAGAACAGCATGAAGCCGCGCACGAAATCGAGCGTTTCGTCGAGGCTGAGCCGGTCGAGCCCGAGATCGACATCGGTCCCGCCGCGATGCCGGTCGACCGAGGCGGCGCGGATATATTCGGTCCGCTGATACAGCGTATCCCCGCCATAAGCGCGAATGACATCGCCGAGCAATTTGCCCAGGAAGCGGATGTCGGGATTGTTTGCGATGCCGGGGAGGGTTGCCATCGGTCCATGCTGCATTGCGGCAGCGCGGGGGTCAACGTTTCGGTTACAAAAACCGTAGCGTCCGCAGCCTATGCTTCCAGCTCGACATCCCAATACAGCCAGTCATGCCAGGTATCGTGCAGGAAGTTGGGCGGGTAACGGCGGCCATGTTCCTGCAATTGCCAGCTGGTCGGGCGGATCGCGTCGATGTGCAGCGGCATGCCCGCCTGCTTGGGCGTGCGACCGCCTTTCTTGAGGTTGCATGGCGAGCAAGCGGTGGCGACGTTCTCCCAGGTGGTACGCCCGCCCTGCGCGCGCGGCACGATATGGTCGAAGGTCAGATCGTGACCGGCCCCGCAATATTGGCACATGAACTTGTCGCGCAAGAAGAGGTTGAAGCGTGTGAAGGCGGGAAAGGCCGAGGGTCGCACATAGGATTTCAGCGCGATCACCGAGGGCAGCTTGATCCGCTGCGTCGGGCTGCGCACTTCGCGTTCATATTCGGCGACGATGTCGACGCGGTCGAGGAACACCGCCTTGATCGCGGTCTGCCACGGCCATAGCGAAAGCGGATAATAGCTCAGCGGGGTATAGTCCGCATTGAGCACGAGTGCGGGACAGCCATCCGGATGGCGGATCAGATCGGGATGGTACATACGGACCCCCTTTTACCACTGAGTGGCGCTTCCTGCCGGGCTTCAAGCCCATTAGGATGACGCTGTGATGACACCGCACCCTGTCGTTAACGATTTCAGCACAGCGCGCGACTCGTGGTCAAGAGCGGTGTTGGGGTGATCGTGCGCGACGTCGTTACGCGCTTTGCGCCGAGTCCGACAGGGCGGCTGCATCTGGGGCACGCCTATTCGGCGGTGCTGGCGTACGATCTGGCGCGCGCGGGCGGCGGGCGCTTCCTCCTGCGGATCGAGGATATCGATGGCACGCGCAGCCGCGCCGATCATGTCGCTGCGATCCTGGCCGACCTTCAGTGGCTGGGGCTGGATTGGGACGGGGCGGTGCTGTTCCAGTCGACGCGCGGCGATGCCTATGCCGCGGCGCTGGCGCGCTTGCGGGACATGGGGCTGCTCTATCCCTGTTTCTGCACGCGCGCCGAAATCGCCGCGAGCCAGTCGGCCCCGCATGGTCCCGAAGCGGTCTATCCGGGAACGTGCCGGGGGTTGAGCGCGGCGGAACGCGCGACGCGGATCTCAGGCGGGGTGCCGCATGCCTGGCGGCTGGATATGGCGCGCGCGGTGGCGCTGGCGGCAGGCGAGTGCCTGTGGTGGCGCGATGCGGATGCCGGGCGAGTGCGCGCCGATCCGCTGGCGCAAGGTGATGTCGTGCTGGCGCGCAAGGATGCGCTGGCCAGCTATCATCTCGCGGTGACGGTCGACGATGCCGCGCAAGGCGTGACGCATGTCGTGCGCGGGGCCGATCTGTTCGCGGCGACCGACGTGCATCGGTTGCTACAGGCGCTGCTGGGGCTGCCGACGCCACTCTATCACCATCATGCGCTGCTGGTCGGCCCCGACGGGCAGCGGCTGGCCAAGCGCAACGACGCGCCGACGCTCGAAAGCGTGCGGTTGCGCGGCGAAGATGGGCGGGCGCTGGCGGCGCGGTTGCGGGCCGGGGGAGCGGGCATTGGCATTGCCGGGCAAAGCGCCTAGGTTAGGGGCATGAGCACTTTCCTGACAATCCTGCTGGTAGCCGCGATGATCGCGGTGGTCGTCGTGCTGGTTCGCGGACTGGTCATTTTCCTGCTCGGCGCGAGCCAGGATTTGCGCGACGGGGCGAACCCGGGCGAGGCGCGGATCGCATCGTCGGTGCGGTCCAACCAGATGATGCAATATCGCGTGATGTTGCAGGCGGTCGCGATTTTCCTGGTTGTGTTGTTGATGTGGCTCGCCGGCAAGGGCTGAACTTCGCTTTGGGCGCAGCCCGGCGGTTGGGATAAAATATGGTCAAGCTCAACCGCATCTACACGCGTACCGGCGATGACGGCACGACCGGGCTGGTCGACGGATCGCGCATTGCCAAGGACGCCGCGCGGCTGGCGGCGATGGGCGATGTCGACGAAGCCAATAGCGCGATTGGCGCGGCGATCGCCGCGCTGGCGCAAGAGGGGTTGCCCGCCGCCGAATTGTCGGCATGGCTCGAGCGTATCCAGAACGATTTGTTCGATCTCGGTGCCGATCTCGCGACACCGAAAGCCGAGAGCGACGGCGACGACTTCGCACCGTCTGAAAGGACGCTGCGGGTGGTGACGGCGCAAGTCGAACGGCTTGAGGCGGAGATCGACCGGATGAACGCTGGTCTGGCACCCTTGACCAGTTTCATCCTGCCGGGCGGAACACCCGGGGCAGCGGCACTCCACATCGCCCGTGCGACGGTGCGTCGCGCCGAGCGTACTGCGGTCGCGGCGACGCGGACGGAGGCTTTCAATCCGCTCGCGCTCGCCTATCTCAACCGTCTGTCGGATTATCTGTTCGTCGCCGCGCGCATAGTGAACCAAATGGCGGGTGGCGACGTTTTGTGGCGACCGGGAGCGACGCGCTAGCACGGCTGGCGTTTCTGAGGGAAGGGGACATGACGATGCAAAGGCGACCAGTCCCCAAACGCCCGGCAAGCCCGCTGGTGGAGCGTTTTCGAGCAGTCCGCGCGCTGTCGGTCGCGTTGGTCGCACCGCTGTCGGATGCCGACGCCACCGTGCAGTCGATGGAAGACGCCTCGCCCGCGAAATGGCATCTGGCGCATACGAGCTGGTTTTTCGAAACGTTCGTGTTGCGCGATTTCGTCGGTGGGTATGCGCTTTATGACGCGCGCTTTCCGTTCCTGTTCAACAGCTATTACGAGGCCGAGGGCAAGCGCCACGCGCGCGCGCGGCGCGGCATGGTGACGCGGCCATCGCTTGAGGAGATCCTGGCCTATCGCGCGCATGTCGATGCGGCGCTGGCAGCGGCGCTGCCCGATCTTCCCAAGGCGGCACAAGACCTGGTGGCACTGGGCTGCCAGCATGAACAGCAGCACCAGGAATTGCTCGTCACCGATATTGTCCATCTGATGGCGCAGAACCCGGTCGAACCCGCCATATGGGCACCCCCACGCAAGGTGCCTGTGGCGATGCCGGGGCCGGTCGGCTGGATCGAGGGCGCACGCGGGATTGTCGAAATCGGGTACGACGGCGAAGGGTTCGCCTTCGATGCCGAGGGGCCGCGCCATGCGGTGTTGCTCGGCGCTCATGCGCTGGCCGATCGCACCGTCACCAATGGCGAATGGGCCGCGTTCATCGCCGATGGCGGCTATGCCGAACCGCGCCATTGGCTGTCCGATGGCTGGGCATGGGTGCAGCGCGAACGCATTGCCGCGCCGCTCTATTGGGAGCGGGCCGATAGCGGCTGGACGCGCTTCGGGCTCGATGGACGGCGCGCGATCGATCCCGCCGCTCCGGTAACGCATGTCAGCTTCTACGAAGCCGACGCTTATGCCAGCTGGGCGGGCGCGCGTTTGCCGACCGAGGCCGAATGGGAAGCCGCGGCTGCGTCGCATGATCCCGCAGGCGGCAACCAGATGGACATGGCAGGCCCGGTCGAGCCGCGCCCGGCGACGGGTGGGCCCGCTTTCTTCGGGGACGTGTGGGAATGGACCGGCAGCGCGTTCCGGCCCTATCCCGGCTTTCGCGCGGTCGAGGGCGCGGTTGGCGAATATAATGGCAAGTTCATGAGCGGGCAGTGTGTGCTGCGCGGGGGATCGTGCGCGACACCGCGTGGCCATATGCGGGCAAGCTACCGCAATTTCTTTTATCCGCACCAGCGCTGGCAGTTCACCGGCGTCCGGCTGGCGAAGGACCTTTGAGATGTTGAAACCGGAAATCGAGGACGGCCAGGTCACGCTCGCCGATCCGGCGTTTCGCCACGACGTGCTGCGCGGCTTTGCCAGCCGCCCGCGCGCGATTCCGGCGCGCTGGTTCTATGACCGGCGCGGATCGGAATTGTTCGAAGCGATCACCGATCTGCCCGAATATTATCCGACGCGCACCGAAACCGCGATTCTGCGGGCCTGCTGCGCCGAGGTTGCGCGGATCGCGGGCGCTGGGCGCGCTGTCGTCGAGTTCGGATCGGGTTCCTCGACCAAAACGCCGATCCTGCTGCGTGCGGTCGAGCCGTCCGCTTATGTGCCGATCGATATTTCAGGCGATTTCCTGCGCGAATCCTCGGCCGGGCTCGCCTCCGCCTTTCCCGGCTTGCCGGTGTTGCCGGTGGAAGCCGACTTCCTCCATCCGATCGCGCTGCCCGCACAAGTTACGGAGACGCCCAAGCTCGGCTTCTTCCCGGGCTCCACCATCGGCAACATGATCCCGCATTCCAGTGTCGATTTGCTGCGCGCGATGAAGGCGTCGCTGGGCGAGGGCGCGATGCTGGTGATCGGGATGGACCGGATCAAGGATGCGGCCGTGCTGGAGGCGGCCTATGACGATGCGCAGGGCGTGACGGCGGCGTTCAACCTCAATTTGCTCGAACGCATCAACCGCGAACTGGATGGGACGATCCCGCTCGACGCTTTTCGCCACCGCGCGATCTGGAACGACGATCGCGCGCGGATCGAGATGCATCTGGAAGCGATCCGCGACGTCGCCTTCACGATCGAGCGGCGTCCGTTCGACATGGCGGCGGGCGAGACGATCCACACCGAGAACAGCCACAAATACGGCCCGCGCGATGCCCGCATCCTGCTGCGGGCGGGCGGATGGACGCCGGTTGCGGAGTGGACCGATCCGGACGGGCTGTTCGCGGTGATCCTGGCGGAGGCGCAGCCCGCGCGGCACGCACCGTGATAGTGGCAGGCACCAAACCTCTAGTTCTTGCGGGTAAGATCTGACGAGTCGACGCGGAACAATTCGGGTGTCTGGTCAACTTCAGGGGGCTTGTGTGCTACCCGAACCGGAATGGCCTCCTCGGTGAAGCCAATGATCGTACGATCCGTGTCGAGCAATGCGTCGCTGCCGCTGGTCAGCATTCCGCCCAGAGGTCCGGCCACTGCGACTGCGGTGCTCATCCTCTTCAAGTTGGTCGCACCATTTTGTTCGAGATGCCCCGAGATAGCGTAGCTGTGTCCGTTCAGGTCGAGAGAAACCATATCTAGCTTGATGAGCCCAGCCTTGCCGAACATGCCTTTGCCGCTGACAGCGGTGACACGGGCAAAGGCCGGTGTTCCGCGTGGTATAGCAACTGCTCCGTCGAGATTGACGTCGTAGGAGATTTTTAGCGTCACTTTCTGACCGACTGCCAAGGTGGAAGAGTTTAACGAAGTCGTTGTTTGAAGCAGCAACTCCGTCTTGGCCGGCAAAATGGCGTCGATAAATTGCTCGACGGGAAGTGGCTTGTTTTCCGGAGCAACGGGCGTGGCTGGTACCCCAATATTTACCTGTGCTGCGCAGGGAGCCGCAAAAGACACGATGTCTATGGAACATGCCGCAATCAAAATTCGGTAACAGTTAAACCTTGTTCGTGATTTCATGTTCTGCCCCCGCGCCGTCAATCCCCAGCTTAATTACTTTGCCCCAAGGCAACAAGGTCCAGAAGCCGTGGCGGGGGGTGTTGGGGGATGCATCACGAGAATGTTTGTGCGTCGGAGGATGACAAATCAAAAAGGGGGATGCAAGGAGCAGAGAGGATTGGAGAGCGGCATGCAGACGGTAGGCGTAATCGGCGCGGGCCAGATGGGCGCGGGCATCGCGCAGGTTTCGGCGCAAGCGGGGTTTCATGTGCTGCTCAGCGACGTGTCGCTGGAACGCGCTGCAGCGGGCAAGGCCGGCATCGCCAAGGCGCTCGACCGGCTGGTGACCAAGGAAAAGATCACTGCGGATGCGCGCGACGGCGCGCTCGCGCTGATCGAGCCGGTGGCGAGCGTCGCCGAGATGGGCCCGGCCTTCCTCGTCATCGAAGCGGCGACCGAGCGCGAGGAAATCAAGCGCGCGATCTTCGCGGAGGTCGGCAAGGTGCTGTCCGACACCGCGATCCTCGCGTCCAACACCTCCTCGATCCCGATCACGCGGCTGGCGCAGGCCGCCCCCAATGCGGGCCGTTTCGTCGGCGTGCATTTCTTCAACCCCGTGCCGGTGATGGGCTTGATCGAGCTGATCCGCGGCCTCGCCACCTCGGACGCGACGGTGCAGGCGGTCGAGGCGTTTGGGCAGAAGCTCGGCAAGGCGATCGTCCACGCCAATGATGCGCCGGGCTTCATCGTAAACCGCATCCTGATGCCGATGCTCAACGAAGCCTGCTTCGCGTTGGGCGAAGGCGTGGCGACGATCCGCGACATCGATCTGGCGTGCCAGCTCGGGCTCAACCATCCGATGGGGCCGCTGACGCTTGCCGACTTTATCGGGCTCGACACGTGCCTGGAAATCACCCGCGTGCTGTTCGAAGGGACGGGCGACCCTAAATTCCGCCCGGCCCCGCTGCTGGTGAAATATGTCGAGGCCGGCTGGTTCGGCCGCAAGACCAAGCGCGGCTTTTACGATTATACCGGCGCGGAGCCGGTGCCGACACGGTAAGGGCGGCTAGTCCGGCCGCCGCATCGCGAAGCGCGCGGCCTCGCCTATCTCGAAATAGTCGGCTGCCCCGCCTCCCCGCAGGATCGGGTGCGCGGCGGCGGTGCGATAGGCACCGTCCGCGATCAGATGCGGCGCGATGTGGATGCCGACGACCTCGCCCAGCACCAGCCAGGTGTCGAGGGTCGTGCCATCTGCCGATGCCAGCCGCAGCGTCTGGGTATGACGGCATTCGAACGCGGCGGGGCTTGCCGCGACCCGTGGCGGCGCGACGATGCGGGAGGGTGCGATCGCCAGACCGGCGAGGTCGAATTCATCTATATCCGCCGCGACCGTCGCCGCGCTCGCATTCATCGCCTCTGCAAGATCGCGCGTGGCGAGGTTCCATACGAACTCGCCCGTGGCGGTGACGTTGGCGACGCTGTCCTTCCAGCCGGTGGAGGTGAAGCCGATGATGGGCGGGCGGTAATTGTACAGGCTGAAGAAGCTATATGGTGCCAGGTTGCGCACGCCCTCGGCGCTGAGCGTGCTGATCCAGCCGATCGGCCGGGGTGCCACGATCGCGTTCAGGGGATCGTGGGCCAGGCCGGGGACGGTCCTGTGGCCGTTGCGCGGTTCGTAGAAATGGTGCTCTGTCATCTTGAAGCAGGCCTTCCGTTCGAAATTCGAATATCGTGCGCGACCGATTTGGCGTAGCTGTAACCACGCCGCCCCTTGGCTCGAATAGGGTTCTGTATGACCGACACAAGCCCGCCGACCTCCGATAGTCCTCCCGCAGCCGCCACCGTGCTGTATCGCCACCGGCTGGTGACACGCCTGTGGCATTGGCTCAACGTGGTGACGATCTTCATCATGATCGGCAGCGGACTGACGATCCTCAACGCGCATCCGCATCTTTACTGGGGGCAATATGGCGCGAATCCGGATCATGCGTGGTTCAACCCGCCCCATGCGCCATCGTTTCTCACGATCCCGGCCGGGTACAATCTGGCAATCGCGCGGCGCTGGCATTTGCTGTTCGCGTTGGTGCTGGCGTTCGGTTTGCTGGCGTTCATGGTATCGAGCCTGGTCAACCGGCATTTTCAGAAGGACTTGCGGATTCGGCTGAAAGAGCTCGCTCCGGCGCATTTATGGTTCGATCTGAAGGAACATCTCGCCTTCCGCTTCCACGATCCCAAAAATCCCGGCGCATTCAATATTTTCCAGAAGCTGTCTTATGTGTTGGTGATTTTCGGCCTGATCCCGATGATGATCCTGTCGGGGCTGGTATTGTCGCCGACCATGGTCGCGGCGTGGCCGTGGATGCTGGATGTGCTCGGCGGGCGGGCTTCGGCGCGCTCGGTGCATTTCATCGCGGCGAGCGGACTGGTTTTGTTTATCATTGTCCATCTGGTGCTGGTGATCCTCGCCGGGGCGTGGCCCGAGGTGAAATCGATGGTGACGGGCTGGTGGACGATTCCCGCCGACCAAGATGCGGAGGAAGCGGCATGAGCGCGATCATCACGCGGCGCGCGCTGCTCACCAGCGGAGCCTTGGGCGCGGGTGCGCTGCTCAGCGGGTGCGACCAGGTCGCGAACACGCCGTCGCTTCGCAAGATCCTGTTCTCCGGCGAAAAGATGAATTACGGCCTCGCGCGCGCGCTGACCGATCGCAACAGTCTGGCGAAAGAATATCGGCCCGACCAGATGTCGCCAATCTTCCGTGTCAACGGCACCAACAACCCCAATACCGACAGATATAACGCGATGGTCGCGGAGAATTTCGCGCATTGGCGGCTGGAAGTCGGCGGGCTTGTCAACCGCCCGCTTTCCATTTCGCACCAGGCGTTGATGGCGATGCCCGCGCGCACGCAGATCACGCGGCACGATTGTGTCGAGGGATGGAGCGCGATCGGCAAATGGCACGGGCCGATGCTGGGCACGATCCTGAATGCGGCGGATATTCGCAGGGCCGCACGCTATGTCGTGTTTACCTGCGCCGATCTCTATTCGGGCCAAGCCTATTACGAATCGCTCGACCTGATCGACGCCTTCCATCCCCAGACGATTCTGGCGTGGGCGATGAACGACCGGATGCTGAGCGTGGCGCACGGTGCGCCGATCCGGCTGCGGGTTGAACGGCAGCTTGGATATAAGCACGCCAAATATGTGATGCGGATCGACGCGGTCGCCTCGCTCGCCGGGATCGGGCTCGGAAAAGGCGGATATTGGGAAGATCGTGTCGATTACGATTGGTATGCAGGCATTTAACGCGTTAGTGGCCTGTGCATGGCACTGATTGATTTGTTTCTCGCCAAGCGCGTTCAGCGCGGCACGCTCACCGTCCACCACGCCGACGGCAAGACCTTGAACTTCGGGACGCCCGAACCCGGTTTCCCCGACGTGGCGATCCGCTTCACCGATGCCGGGGCTGCCGCTGCGATCGTGCGCGATCCGGGGCTTGGTGCAGGCGAGGCGTATATGAACGGGCGACTGGTGGTCGAGCAGGGCGATGTGCGCGATCTCGTCCGGCTGCTGACGATGAACGATCCGTGGGAGGCCGGACAGAACGGACTTGCCCCTTCGCCGATGCGCCGTGCTATCCAGGCCGTGACGCATCGCATCGGTCGAATCAACATGGCGCGCCGGTCCAAGCGCAACGTTGCGCACCATTATGATCTGTCGGGCCGCCTGTACGATCTCTTCCTCGACGCCGACCGCCAATATAGCTGCGCCTATTTCACCGACCCGTCCAACAGCCTGGAGCAGGCGCAGGACGACAAGAAGGCGCATATCGCCGCCAAGCTGGCGCTGAAGCCCGGCATGACCGTGCTCGACATCGGCTGCGGCTGGGGCGGGATGGCGCTGTACCTGCACCAGATGACCGGTGCCCGGGTGCTGGGGGTGACGCTGTCCGAAGAGCAGTTGAAAGTCGCGCGGGAGCGCGCGGCGGCCGCAGGCGTGTCGGACATGGTCACGTTCGAACTGATCGATTATCGCCATGTGCAGGGCAAATTCGACCGGATCGTGTCGGTCGGCATGTTCGAACATGTCGGCCCCGCACATTACAAGACCTTCTTCCGCCAGTGTCGCGACTTGCTGACCGAGGACGGCGTGATGCTGCTCCACACGATCGGGCGCGCGGGTGGCCCGGGCGTGACCGACAAATGGACGACGCAGTACATTTTCCCCGGCGGCTACAACCCCGCCCTGTCGGAGATCGTTTCCGCCAATGAAAGCCTGCGCTTCATGGTCACCGATGTGGAGGTGCTCCGGCTGCATTATGCCTATACGCTCGATGATTGGTACGATCGTACGGTTGCGGCGCGTGCGCAGATCGTGGCGCTCTATGACGAGCGCTTTTTCCGCATGTGGCAATTCTACCTCGCCGGCGCGGGGGCTGCGTTTCACTTTGGCGGGCTGGTCAATTACCAGGTGCAGTTCGCCAAGAATCGCCACGTCCTGCCGATCACGCGTGATTATATGATCGAGGGCGAGCGGCGTTTGCGGCGGTAACCCGGTTGCACGGCCGCGCCGCCTCGCATAGGGGGCACGCGACTACGAAGGATCCTGCCCGTGACCGATAAGATCAACCGCGTCGTCCTCGCCTATTCGGGCGGCCTCGACACCAGCGTCATCCTCAAATGGCTGCAGCAGACCTACCAATGCGAGGTCGTCACCTTCACCGCCGATCTCGGCCAGGGCGAGGAGCTGGAGCCCGCGCGCAAGAAGGCCGAACTGGCCGGGGTCAAGCCCGAGCATATCTTCATCGACGATCTGCGCGAAGAGTTCGTCAAGGATTACGTCTTCCCGATGATGCGCGCCAATGCGCTGTATGAGGGGCTATATCTGCTCGGCACCTCGATCGCGCGGCCGCTGATCGCCAAGCGCCAGATCGAGATCGCGCGGATGGTGAATGCCGATGCGGTCAGCCACGGCGCGACCGGCAAGGGCAATGACCAGGTCCGCTTCGAGCTTGGTTATTATGCGCTGGCACCGGACATCAAGGTGATCGCGCCGTGGCGCGAATGGGATCTGACCAGCCGCACCAAGCTGATCGAGTTCGCCGAGCAGCATCAGATTGCAGTAAGCAAGGACAAGCGCGGCGAGGCCCCGTTCTCGACCGACGCCAACATGCTGCACACCTCGTCCGAGGGCAAAGTGCTCGAGGACCCGTGGGATGAAGTCCCCGATTACGTCTATTCGCGCACGGTGAACCCAGAGGACGCGCCCGACGCGCCCGAGACGATCACGATCGATTTCGAGCGTGGCGATGGCGTCGCGGTCAATGGCGTAGGCATGTCGCCGGCGACCTTGCTCGAAACGCTCAACGAAATGGGCCGTCGCCACGGCATCGGGCGGCTCGATCTGGTCGAGAATCGCTTCGTCGGCATGAAGTCGCGCGGCATGTATGAAACGCCGGGCGGCACGATCTATCATCTGGCGCATCGCGGGATCGAGCAGATCACGCTCGACCGGGGTGCCGCGCATTTGAAGGACGAGCTGATGCCGCGTTATGCGGAACTGCTCTATAATGGATTGTGGTTCAGCCCCGAGCGCGAGATGCTGCAGGCGGCGATCGACCATAGCCAGGAGAAGGTCGCGGGCACCGTGCGGCTGAAACTCTATAAGGGCTCGGTCATCGTGACCGGGCGCAAATCGCCCTTCTCGCTCTATTCCGAGAAGGTCGTCACCTTCGAGGACGATCAGGGTGCCTATGACCAGCGCGATGCGGCGGGCTTCATCAAGCTCAATGCGTTGCGGTTGCGGTTGCTCGGACGGCGCGACCGCTAACACGGGTCTACACGCTGTTTTAACGGCCTGCGTCTAAAGCGCGGGCATGGACTTGGTCGAATTTCGTCGGACGCGGTTGGGCGATGCGCTGTGTGCGTTCGCGCTCGCTACGGTGTTGTGCGCGGGCTGGGCGTGGCGCGACTGGGCCGCGCTGTCCGCGCTGCAACTGACCGATACCGACGACATGATGCGCCTCCAGCAGATTCGCGACTGGATTGCGGGTCAGGGCTTTTCCGATCTCGCGCAACACCGTCTGGGTTGGGGGGCGGGGCTGGAAATGCACTGGTCGCGCCTTCCCGACCTCCTCCCCGCGACGTTCATCGTGTCGCTGACCCCGGTCGTCGGGCGCCACTGGGCTGAGCTTGTCGCGGTGATCGCATGGCCGACCTTGCTGTTCGCAGGCGCGCTTTGCCTGACGACGCGGATTGCGCGTGTGCTGGGCGGTCAGGCGATCGCGCGGACTGCCGCCGTTGTCGCGGCGGTCGCCTTTCCTGCCACGACGATCTTCGTGCCCGGACGAGTCGACCATCACGGCCTTCAGGTGTTTTTGTTGCTGATCGTCGTGCGCGCGCTGGTCGCGCGTCCGGCGATGGAGCCGGGGCTGGTCGCCGGCCTCGCTGCTGCTGCCAGCGTGGTGATCGGGCTGGAAACCGCGCCGCTGATCGCGGCGGCGGGCGTCGCTATGACCATCGGATGGTTGCGGGCGAGCGCCGGGAGCGACGACCGGATGATGGGCTTCGGGATCGGCCTTGGTGCCGGGTTGCTGGCGGCGTCGATCGTTTTCCGGACCTCCTCCTGGGGCTATCCCGGGTGCGATGGCTTCACGATGGTCACTTGGCGCGCCGCCGTGATCGCGGCCTTTGCGCCGATGGGCATGGCACTGGCGGCCCGCGACATCGCGCGCCCCGCGACCCGAGCCATATTGGGGTCGATCATCGTCATCGTTGTCGGCGTCGGCATGGTGCTGGTCGCGCCGCAATGCTTGTCGCCTTATGGCATGGTGGATCCGATGCTGGCTCGCTTGTGGCTGGCCAAGGTGGGCGAGGCACAGCCGCTGTTTGCGACACCGTTGCCGATCGCCATTGGTTATGCCGGGGTGATGGTGGCGGGCGTGGCAGCGAGCGCTTGGCGGGTGTCGGTCACGCGCGATCCGCGCTGGGCCAGCCTCCTGTTGGTGCAGGTGGCGGCCTTGCTGGTAACCTGCCTGCAGTTGCGCGGTGCCTATGCCGGGGCGATCCTGGCGGCCCCCGCACTGGCGGCGGTCATTGCGGCGGCGCGCGCGCGCGGGTCGCTGTCCTTGGCGGGGGCCTGGCTTGCCTCGGCCGGGATGCTCTATCCGATGGCCGCGCAAGCCGTGGCCGCGCGGGCGAGCACGGCGCAACCCGGCGCACGTGCCGCCGATGCGGCAGCGGCCTCCGGCGAAAAGGGGCTTCTCGACCTTGCCGCACTGCCGCCCGGGCGGTTGCTGGCTCCGCTCGATCTCGGGGCCTATGCCATCGGCGCGACGCGATTGCAGGTGGTGGGCGCGCCCTATCATCGGAACAATGTCGGGAATCTGGCGGTCTATCGCTTCTTCCTCGGGCAGCCCGATCAGGGCGTAACCGTCGCGAAAACATGGCAATTGCGCTATGTCGCGCTGCGCGCCGACGATTTCGGCGGGGCAGCGGCGGGAACGCTGGCGGAGGCGCTGAAACGGGGAGCGCCGCCGCCTTGGCTGCGGCGCATTCCCACGCGCGAGCGGGCGCTGTTTCTTTATCGCGTTCAAGGCGGCTTGTTTCCGAAGCAACCTGCGCGGTAAGAGCCGCAAATGCAGGGGGATCTCGAAAAGCTGCACTGGTGGCAGACACGCACGTTCGTCGCGCTGATGGCGCTGGTGGCGATCATCCCCCTATTGCGCCCGGAAATCCCGCCCTTGGTCGATTTGCCGGGGCATATGGGTCGCTACCGCGTGCAATTGTCGCGCGATGCGTATCCGTGGCTGTCCGACTGGTACAATTTCAGCTGGCAGTTGATCGGCAATCTCGGGATCGACATTCTGATCATCCCGCTGGCCAAGCTGTTCGGGCTGGAACTTGCGGTCAAGCTGATCGTCATGACGATCCCGGCGCTGACCGTCACCGGGTTCCTGTGGATCGCGCGGGAAGTGCATGGGCGCATTCCGCCGACCGCGCTGTTCGCGTTGCCGCTCGCTTATAGTTATGCCTTCCAATTCGGGTTCGTGAATTTCGCGCTGTCGATGGCGTTGGCGCTCAACGCCTTTGCCTTGTGGTTGCGGCTGGCGCGCACCGGGCATTTCCGGTTGCGCGCGGCGATCTTTGTGCCGCTGTCGTGCCTGATCTGGCTGTGCCACACCTTTGGCTGGGGCGTGCTCGGCGTGCTCGCCTGTTCGGCGGAAATGGTCCGTCAGCATGATGCGCGCACCGACCGGGGGCCGATGAGCTGGATCAAGGCATGGGTTCGCGCCGGGCTCGGCTGCGTTCCGCTTGCCTTGCCGATCATCCTGATGGTGGTATGGCGCAGCGGCGAGCATGTCGGCGGGGAGACCGGCGACTGGTTCAACTGGCGCGCCAAAATCGGCTGGCTGACGATGGCGCTCCGCGATCGCTGGATGGCGTTCGATATCGCGTCGATCGCGGTGCTGTATTTGATCCTGTTTCGCGGCTTTCGCGATCCCAATGTCGAATATTCACGCAATCTCGGGCTGTCGGCGTTGTTCCTGCTCGTCGTGTTCATCGTGTTGCCGCGGATCGTGTTTGGCTCGGCCTATGCCGACATGCGGCTTGCCCCGTTCATGCTCGGCATCGCGATCATCGCGTTGCGCCCTAAAAAGGGCTTGTCGATTCGCGGCAGTGCGACGCTGGCGGCGGCGGGACTGGCGTTTTTCCTGGTGCGGATCGCGGCGGGCACGGTCAGTTTCTGGATGTTCGCCGATGATTATGACCGCGAATTGAAAGCGCTCGATCATCTGCCGGTTGGCGCGCGGCTGGTCACCTTCATCGGCACCGAATGCGGCAGCCCGTGGACGATGACGCGGCTCGAACATCTGTCGGCGATCGCGCTCGAGCGGAAGATGGCCTATACCAACGATCAATGGTCGATGGCCGGGGCGCAATTGCTGACCACGCGCTATCTGCCGGCCGGGCGCTTCTCGCACGATCCGTCGCAAATCGTGACCAGCGTGCAATGCCCGCGCGAATGGTGGCGGCCGATCAGCCGTGCGATGGCGCGCTTCCCGCGCAACGCCTTCGACTATGTCTGGCTGATCCGCCCGCCCGCTTATGATCCCAAGTTCAATGCCGGGCTGGTGCCGATCTGGCGCGACGGGACGAGCGTGCTCTACCGGGTCGACCATGGTGCGCCGGGCATCAAGATCAGCGACGAAGCGCTCCGCCCGCGCATCCGCCCGGTGCCGACGCCGTTCTAACCGCGCTTGAACGGCGTCATCGCGCCGAGGAATTCCTGGTCGGATTCAACCGACTCGCGTTCGCGGACCAGAAAATCGGCGATGGCGCGGCGGAAGCCCAGGTCCGGGATATAATGCGCTGACCAAGTCGGCACAGGCACATAACCGCGCGCGAGCTTGTGTTCGCCTTGCGCCCCCGCTTCGACCGTCTTCAATCCGCGCGCGATGGCGGCGTCGATCGCCTGATAATAGCACAGTTCGAAATGGAGGAAGGGCACTTCCTCGGTACAGCCCCAATAGCGGCCGTACAGCGTGTCGGTGCCGATCAGGTTGAGCGCGCCCGCGATCGGCCGCCCGTCGCGTTCGGCGAAGATCAGCAGGACCTGGTCGGGCATGGCCTCGCCGAGCAGCGAGAAGAACTGCCGCGTCAGATAGGGCTGGCCCCATTTGCGCGCGCCCGTGTCCTGATAGAACACCCAAAAGGCATCCCAATCGGCTTCGGTGATGTCGGTGCCGGACACGTGGCGGATCGTCAGCCCTTCGATCGCGCCGCTACGCTCCTTGCGGATCGCCTTGCGCTTGCGGCTGGCGAGCTCGCCCAGGAAATCGTCGAAGGCACCGTAGCCCTGATTTTGCCAGTGGAATTGCGTGCCTTCGCGGATCAGCCAGCCTGCCGCCTCAAAGGCGGGGAGTTGATCGGGACAGACGAAGGTCGCGTGGGCGGAGGAGAGGCCGTGCTGGTCGGTCACCGCCTCGATCGCGGCGATCAGCGCGGGGGCTTGTGCAGGGTCGCGCAGCAACAGCCGCGGGCCCGGCGCGGGGGTGAACGGCACCGCGACCTGCAGCTTGGGGTAATAGCTGCCACCCGCCCGCTCCCATGCGTCGGCCCAGGCATGGTCGAACACATACTCGCCCTGGCTGTGGCTCTTGGCATAAGCCGGCGCGATCGCGGCGGGTTGGCCATCGGCCCCGTCGATGAGGATCGGGATCGGTTGCCAGCCGGTGCGCGCCCGCGCGCTGCCCGAACGTTCGAGGATCGACAGGAAGGCATGGCTGACAAACGGATTGTAGCGGCCGGCGCACGCATCCCATGCCTCCGCCGGGATAGCGCAGACGCCATCGGCGATACGGGCGGTGACGGCGTTGCTCACGCGCTTAAGCTAGGGCTTCACGTCCAGCTTCTCAACCGTTGTGGCGGCGAACGAGCAACACAAGGCCAGCAGCAGGAAGGGCGTGGCGAAGTCGCGGTGGCGTTCGCCGAATTCGAACCAAACGCCAAACAGCACGCATTGCAACCCGCACGCCGCGATCAGCAGAACCAGCGTGAAGGGAATGCGCGCCAGCCGAAGCGCGGCGATGGCGAGCATCGCCAGATGCGCTCCCTGCGCCAGCGGCCATAGCGCCGCCGCGAGCACGCGCGGAAAGGGCGGCCCCATTGCGAGGAGGCGATTGATACCAAATTCGGCAATACCGCAGGCCCGCAGCAACTTGGTCACGGTCAGCCGGAGAAAGGCAGCCGGATGCGCTTCGATCCAGCCGAGCGCGATGGCACCGATCCGTTTGCCATAAGCGAGCTCGGGGATGCCTTTGAGAGTGGCGGGCGGGGGCTCCCAATTGCCGGTGGCGTCGGGGTTGTTGCCGATCCACAGGCTGGCACCGCTGGCGGTGGTCAGCGGTACGAAGGCATGGAAGACGATCCAGTTGCGAACCCACCACGGCAGCAGCACCGCCCCGGCAACGAGCGCGCCGCGCAGCCCCGCCGCGAGCATGGGCCACACCCCGATCCGGCGCACCAGCACCAGGCCAAAGAGCGCGGCGAGCGGTGCCTCGCCCGGCTGGGTCAAAGCGAGCAAGCCAGCCGGAAGCCCCAGCGCGAGCGCGCCGCGCCAGCCGGGTCGACGGTCGATCCAGGCCAGTGCCAGCGCCAGGATCAGCAGCCCGCACAGCCCCTCCTTTTGTGCGAGCGGTGCCGAAAACAGCACGGACGGCCACATCAGATAAAGCCACGCTGCGCGTCGTCCCGCGACTGCGCGGCCGAGGCGGCGGCCCAATAAGACGATCAACCACGCCGCAGTGCCATCGATCAGTGTTCCGAGCGCCAGCACCGACGGCGTGGTAAATCCGGCAAGCGCGCCCCAGCCCGCCAGAAGGAGCGGATAGAGTGGCGGGAACAGCGCGCGCCAGGCACTGCCGAAATATGGCTCGTGGATGACCAGGCCCTGGCCCGCAAGCAGACCCTTGGCCAAATTGAGGTAGCTATTGGGGTCGCCCGTCGAGGTTCGCCCCACCGCGAACAGCGCGAAAGCGACGCGCACCACGATCAGGACGGTCGCCAATGCCGCGACCGGCAGCGGCGCGGGCGGATCGCGCAACAGGCGAAAGCCGAATCCTGCCAGGGCGATCCAGCCCAAGGCCACCACGATACTGGCGAGCGAAACGCCCCAGCGGCCGTCGAAATCGGGCAGCGCGGTCAACCCATAGAGAAGAAACACGCCGAGCGCGGCCTGCACGCCCCATTTGACGAGATTCTGGATCGGGTTTGGTCCGACGGTCACTGACCGAAGCTGGTCGCGCGGTACAGCAAGGTAATCGCGACTCGGCGATTGCGCGGATCGGTGGGGTTGCCCTTGATGATCGGTTCGCGGTCGGCGACGCCTTCGATGCGATTGAAGCGCGTTTCGCCAATGCCGCCTGCGGCCAGCCTACGCCGCGTTGCCTCGGCGCGCGCGCTCGACAGCATCCAGTTGTTCATCGCCAGCGGGTCGCCATAGCCCAGGCTGTCGGTATGGCCGCGGATCATGATCGGGTTCTCGGTGTCCTTGATCGTTTGGGCGACAAGGCCGATCAGCGCCGAGGCGCGCGGTTCAAGCTGGGTCGTGCCCAGGTCGAACATCGAATAGTCGGCATCGTCGAGCAGATCGATCCGCAAGCCGTCGCGCGTCTGGACGAAGCGGACATGGTTGGACAGCTTGGCGAGATTGGGCGTTGCCGCCATTGCGCGCGCCATCTGGCGCTTCATCGTCTCGAAATTCTTGCGGTCCTCGGCCGACAGGGCAGCGCGATCCTTGAGCGTGCCCTTTTGCCCGGTGCCGACCTGTGCGCCGCCGACGGCGTCGGCCGGCACCGTCATCGAGCGCGTGCCGGTCTGCGATGCCTTATGCTGGTAATTGTCCTGGTCGGTGATCGAAGATCCGCCGAACAGGCCCATCGAGCCCGCGCTGTTTTCCTTCAGTTGCACCAGAGTGGGCGAGAAATAGTCGGCGAGCGCCTTGCGCTGCTTTTCGTTGGTTGCACCCAGCAGCCACATCAGCAGGAAGAACGCCATCATCGCGGTGACGAAATCGGCATAAGCGACCTTCCACGCGCCGCCGTGATGGCCGCCATGCCCTTCGATATAGACCTTCTTGTAGATGATCTTGGGCGGCAGGTTGGTGCCGTGCGGCGCGCGCGCGGTGGCCATTAGCGGACACCGGCCAAAGAATTTTCACGCGAAGGCGTGGACCAGACCACGCTTACCGCCCCCGCAGACCGTCGAACACCTCGGCGAAGCCGGGCTGGTTCGAGTGCGCGATGCCCGAGCGGGCGGCTTCGATGACGAGCGGCTGCGGGTGGCCGTGGAGCGAGGCGATGATGATCTGCTTGACGACGTGATAGATCGCGGCGTCGGCCTCGATGACCTGCTTCAGCCGGTTGGCGAGCGGGGCGACGATGCCGTACGCCAGCAGCACGCCCATGAAGGTGCCGACCAGCGCCGACCCGATCATCGCGCCCAGGATCGCGGGCGGCTTGTCGATCGAGCCCATCGTCTTGACCACGCCGAGCACCGCCGCGACGATGCCGAGTGCGGGCAGCGCATCCGCCAGCGTCGCGATGGTCCCTTGCGGGCCTTCGACTTCGTGGTGATGCGTCTTGATCATATTGTCCATCACGTCCTCGACCGCATGGACGTCGAGCGTGCCCGACGACACCACCACCAGCCGCAATGTGTCGGCGATCAGGTTGACCAGCGTGTGGTCGGCGAGCAGGCGCGGATATTCGGCGAAGACGGCGGAGGATTGCGGATCCTCGACATGCGGTTCGAGTGCGATCGGCCCTTCGGTACGCAGCATCTTCATCAGCTTCGACACCAGGAAGATGACGTCGAGATAATCCTGCTTCTTATATTTTGGGCCCTTGAACACCTTCATCAGGCCGCCGCCCAGCGCCTTCAATTCCTTCATCGAATTGCCGATGATCAGCGCGCCGACCGCGGCACCGCCAATGATCAGCATTTCGTGCGGAATCGCTTCCATCACCGGGCCGAGCGCCCCGCCGGTGATCGCGAAGCCGCCGAAGATCATCACGAGAAGGACGACAAGGCCGATGACGGGAAACATGAGTCGCGGGGTGCCCCTTTTTGGCCCGCCCTACAGAAGGCGTGCGGTATTTCTGAGGGTTAGCGCGGATACGTCGCCAATCGGTTAACCACGCAGGGTATTTTTGTTCGGGCGCGCTGTGCGCGCGGTCATTTCAGATAGTCGAACAGCGAAAGCTGGCCGAGCTTGGTGAAGCTCGCCTGGGTTGCCTGCAGGATCGTCATCGTTTTTTGCAGATCGACGATCGCGGTGGAAATATCGGTATCCTCAAGCGCGGTGCGGTCCACTTCGCGCGCGCCTGCGGCGTCGGTCGCCTGGGACGAGACGATATCGAGGCGGGCGGCGCGCGCACCGACCGAACCCTGCACGTCCGATAACTGGTTGAGCGCCGATTGAATCGCGGTCGCGGCGGTGCCCGATGCGGCGGTGGCGGTTGCCGTGCCACCGGCGTTGAGCGCCGAAATGTAGGTCGACAACACCGCGAAAATATCGGTGGTGCCGCCCTTGCCGTCGGAGATCCCGCCAAACACGCGCTGCGCGCTGTCGGTCGCGCGGACGTCGGTGCCGTCGCCAACGGGAATCGCGGGGACTTCACCGGTTCCGTCGAACGTGACGGTCCCATCGGCGGCCTGCGTGACCGCGCCCTTGCCCGTCGCCGCCGCGAACAGCGGCTGGCCGCGCGCATCGGTCGTTCCCGCCAAGTTCACCAGATCGTCGCGGATGCTTTGCAGCTCGGTCGCGATCGCCTTGCGATTGGCGTCGTTCAGCGTGCCGTTGGCGGCCTGGGTGGTCAGCTCGGCGGCACGCTGGAGCTGCGAGGTGACGGCGGTGAGCGTCGTATCGGATTGCTGCAGCAACGATTTTGCGAGGCTGATATTGCTGGCATAAGCGGTGTTGTCGGCATTGGCCTGTTTGATCGCGCTGAGGCGATTATAGGCGACCACGTCCTGCGAGGGCGCGGTGATCTTCTTGCCCGTCGCAATCTGGGTGTTGAGCGTGTCCGCCTGCGCCGACAGCTTGCCGAGCTGCGATGCGCCGGTGGCGTAGAATTGGCTGGTCCCGATTTGCATGGCGGCCTCTAGTGGATATCGAGAATCGACTGCAGCGTGTCGCGCGCGACCTGGATCACCCGGCTCGATGCTTGATAGGCCTGCTGAAAGCGCAGCAGGTCGACTGCTTCGCTGTCGAGATTGACACCCGACACGGCATCGCGCGCGGCGACCGCATTGTCGCGAATGGCACTTTGCGCATCGGCGACTTGCTTGCGATTGGCCAGCGTCGATGCGTTGCCGGAAATCAAGGCGGTCGTGTTGGCTTCGAACGCGCCGCTCGTGCGCAGCGCGTCGAGATTGGCGAGGTTGCTGTTATCGCGCACGCCCTTGCCCGCCCCGGCGGCGGCGACACCGCGCGGATCGGTCAGCGACAGCGAAATGTCGGTCGGCGTGGTGCCGACCGAGAACAACGCAGCTCCGCTTTTGCCGTCGAGGTCGTTGCCCTGCGCCTGCACGGCGTTGACGCCATCGGTAAAGGCGGTGGCGATGGCGTTAAGCTTGGTGCGCGCGTCCGCGATGCGGGCCGCGCCATCGATGACACCGGCGAGCGCGCCGCCATTGGGCGTGACGGTCGAAACCGCTTGCTGCGTATGGAGGGCAAAGGACACCGTGCCATCGGTGCCACGCGCGAACGTGACGTTGGCGGCCTGATTGGCTTCGACGAAGGTCGGCCCACCGGCATTGCCGAGTTTGACCGTCGCGCGCCCGACCGAATCGGTTGTCACCGTGATATCGGAGATGGCGCTGATCTGATCCAGGATGGCGTCGCGCTGATCGGCCAATTGGGCGGCACCGTTCGACCCCGGCGTGACGCGGCCGAGCCCCTCATTCACCTTGGCGAGCGAGGCACCGAGCGTGTTGAGCGTGGCAACGGCATTGTCGGCCGTGGCGTCCACATCGGCATCGAGATTGTTGAGCGCCTTGCCGGTCGCGGTGAAGCTGTTGGCAACCGAACTAGCCTGTTCGAGCAGCGCGCTGCGCGGTGTGGTCGAGGTCGGGTCGGCGGCGACGGCTTTGGCGGCATTGAAGAACCCGGTAAGGCGGTCGCCCAACTGGTTGCCGGTCAACGCCGTCTCGATCCGGTCGAGCCAGGCAATGCCGGTTTCGCTCCGCGCGAGGTCCGCACTTGCGTTGCGCACATCGGCCGCGCGCAGCGAATCCGCCGCGCGCGTGACCCCGGCGACCGAAACGCCCTGCCCGGTCGTGGTCGCATTGTTGGCGGTGAGGCTGTTGGCCGGGGCGATCTCGCGCAAATCGGTCGTGCGCTTGGCATAGCCGGGCGTACTTGCGTTCGAGATGTTCTCGGAGACGGTGGTCAGCGCGGTCTGATACGCGCGCACGCCACTTGCACCGATGCCGAGCAGATCACTCACGGCTGATCACCCGGCGGGTCGGCCTGCAATCCCTTTTGCGATTTCGCGAGGAAATCGGTCATCGCCTTGCCGATGCCGAGCGGCGCATGCTCGGCCATGCTCTGCGCGAGTTGCGTGCTTTGCATGTCCTTGAAGGTGTCCATGCCCTTCGACCCGAACAGCGTGTCCTCGGCGAGATGCGTCGAATGCATCGCCTTCACCATCATATTGGTGAAGACGGCTTCGAACTTCTTGCCGGCCGCTTCCAGGTTGGCGCGGCTTTGCAGGCGGCTGGTGTCGACGCCGACGCCCGCCGAAATGGCGGGTGCCGCGACCGGCGTGATGGCGGGAATGTCGCTCATAGGATGATCAGCTCCGCCTTGAGCGCGCCTGCTTCCTTCAACGCTTCCAGGATCGCGACCAGATCGGCGGGCGATGCCCCAATCGCATTGACCGCCTTGACCACGTCGGAGAGCTTGGGGCCGGGCTCGATCAGGAACATCGGATGCTTTTCCTCGTCGACGGCAACCGCCGATTTCTGTTCCTTGGTCGTCTGGCCCTGGCTGAACGGGGCAGGCTGGCTTGCCTTTTCGGTTTCGTCGATGCGGACGGTCAGCTTGCCATGGGTGACGGCGGCGCTGCCAACGCGGACGGTGGAGTTGATCACGACGGTGCCGGTGCGGGCATTGACGATGACCTTGGCCGAAGGTTCGGCCGAGACCACGTCGAGATTTTCGATCTCGCTCATCAGTGTCGCCCGGACGTCCCCACCAATCGGTGCGCGAACCGAGACCGAGACGGCATCCACCGCCTGCGCGCTGCCCGCGCCCAGCCGCGAATTGATGGCCGCTGCGACATTCTGCGCGGTGGTGAAATCGGCGCGGGTGAGGTTGTAGGTCAGCACCGGCGTCGTTTCGAAGCCGGTCTGCACCGCGCGTTCGACCGTTGCCCCCTCGGGGATACGCCCCGCCGAGGGAATGTTGACGACGATCTGCGAGCCGTCCTTGCCCTCAGCGCCAAGCCCGCCGACCGCGAGGTTGCCCTGCGCCATCGCGTAGATCTGGCCATCGGCACCGAGCAGCGGCGTCAGGATCAAGGCACCACCGCGCAGCGACTTGGCCTTGCCCATCGAGGCGACGGTGATGTCGAGCTTCTGGCCCGGCTTGGCGAAGGGCGGCAAATCGGCGGTGATCAGCACGACGGCGGCGTTCTTCAGGCCGGGATTGACGTTCGAGGGGAGTTGCAGGCCGAAGCGCGAGGCGACCGCCTTCATCGACTGGATGGTATATTCGAGATTGTCGTCGCCCGTGCCGGGGAGCCCCACGACGATGCCATACCCCGTCAGCTGGTTCGACCGGATGCCCTGAAAGCCGCCGAGATCCTTGATCCGGTCGGCATAAGCGGGCGTCGCCACGGTCAGCGCAACGAGCAGGGCGATCAGGAAGCGACGCATCCGGGCGATCCTCAGAAGGGGCTTACGACGGAGAAGAACCGGCTGAGCCAGCCCTGGCGGCTGGCACGTGCGACATCGCCCTTGCCGGTATAGGCGATCTGCGCATCGGCGACGCGCGTGGACTGGACGCGGTTGTCGGCGTCGATGTCGGCGATGCGGATCAGGCCCTTGATCTGCACGAACTCGTCGCCGCGATTGAGCGTGACGCGCTTCTGGCCCTGGACCAGCATCGTGCCATTGGGGAAAACCTGGCTGACGGTGACGCTGACTTCGCCCGACAGCGTGTTCGACTGGTCGGTCGCGCCCTGGCCGGTGAAGCTGCGCGTGCCGCTTGCGCTCGCGTCGGTGCCCTTGAACAGCGACAGGGCACCGGTGGTTGGCGGCGTAATGCCGAGGCCGCCGCTCGAATCGAGTTTGGAACTCGCCGATTTGGAGGCGGCGGTGCGCTCGACCAGCACGATCGTCAGCGGATCGCCGACGCGGCGGGCGCGCGTGCCTTCATACAATGCGGCATAGCCTTGCGAGACCTGGAAGATCGACCCGGTCGCGGCCGGTGGGGCGGCGGGCGGCGGCGGCGGGAAGGCCGCCGAGAAATCGACCGGCGGCTGCTTCTTGCCGAACAGATTCGCGTTGGCGGCGCTGGGGGCCAGCAGGGCGGCGACGATCAGGCCGATTCGGAGGGCGGATGGTTTCATCGGATTAACCATCAGATATTTTGGTTAACATATTTGAGCATTTCGTCGGTGGCCGAGATCATTTTTGAATTGACCTCATAGGCGCGCTGCGTCTCGATCATGTCGACCAGCTCCTCCACGACGTTGACGTTGGAGCCTTCGAGCTGCCCCTGGCGGATGTTGCCGCGGCCATCCTGCCCGGCAACGCCGAGATTGGCGGCACCGCTGGCCGAGGTTTCGACCAGGTAATTGTCGCCCTTGTTGAGCAGGCCGCCCGCATTGGGGAAGCTGGCCACCTGAATCTGGCCGAGCTGGGTCGAGCCGGTCTGGCCCGACACGATCGCCGAGACGGTGCCATCGGTGCCGATGGTGATGCCGCTGGCATTTTCGGGGATGGTGATGCCGGGCTGCACTTGATAGCCCTCGCTGGTGACGAGCAGGCCTTCGGGCGAGCGCGAGAAATTGCCGGCGCGGGTGTAGCCGAGCGTGCCGCCGGGCATCTGCACCTGGAAATAGCCGTCGCCGTCGAGCGCGAGGTCGAGGCTGCCATTGGTCTGCTGGAACGACCCTTGCGTGTCGATCCGCGCGGTTCCCTGCACCCGCACGCCGGTGCCGAGGTTCAGGCCGGTGGCATATTTGGATTCGGCGGTGCTCGGTGCGCCCGGCGCGGTGACCGTCTGGTACGCCAGCGTCTCGAACGCCGCGCGATCCTTCTTGTACGCGGTCGTGTTGACGTTCGCGAGGTTGTTCGAGATGACGCGCATGCGCATGTCCTGGGCATCGATCCCAGTCCGCGCGATCTGCATGGCTGCACTACCCATGGTCTATTCCCTTCAAGACGGCAGCCGCATCACGGATGCGGCGCTTTCATCCATGTCCTTGGCCGATTTCATCAAATTGGCCTGGACTTCGTAGCTGCGCTGATTCTCGATCATATCGACCAGCGCTTGAGTCATGTTGACGTTGGACCCCTCGAGCGCACCGGTCTCGACCTTGGCGTCGAGGTCGCTTGGCAGCACGCCGCCACCCTTGACGTGCAGCAAATTGTCGGTGCCCTTGACGGTCTCCGAACCCTTGGGGCTGGCGAGCTTCAGCGTGTCGATCACTTGCGGGTTGCGGGCGTCGCCGCCCAGCGGGACGATCGACAGCTTGCCGTCCTCGGAGATCGAAATGCTCTGCGCGGGCGGGACGGTGATCGGGCCCCCCGACCCGATCACCGGGAACCCGTCGCCGGTCTGCAGCACGCCCGAAGGCGCGACCTGCAAATCGCCGCGGCGGGTATAGGCTTCGCTCCCGTCGGTCGCTTGCACCGCGAGCCAGCTTTCGCCGGTGATCGCGATGTCGAGCGACCGCCCGGTCTGCTGGATCGCGCCGGGCTTGCGATCGGCGTCGACCACTTCGGCCGAGGCCGGGGTGCGGGTGTCGAAATCGGAGCCTTGCAGCGACAGCCGGTCGAACACGACGCGATCGGCGCGAAAGCCGGTCGTGGACGCGTTCGCCATATTGTTGGCGATCGCCGCCTGCGACGCGAGATGCGCCTTGAGGCCCGAGGCCGCCGTATAGACCAGCTTGTCCATGCTATGCTCCGATTAGGCTCCTGTCAGGCGCGCAGGTTGACGATCGTCTGCGTGATCTGGTTGCTGGTATCGAGCGCCTTGGAGTTCGCCTGGAAATTGCGCTGTGCTGCAATCAGGGCGACCAGTTCCTCGGTGATGTCGACGTTCGACCCTTCGAGCGTGCCCGAGAGCAGTGAGCCGAACCCGTTTTCCTTCGCCGAGCCAAGCGACGCCTGGCCGGACACACCGCTGGCCGACCAATAGCTGTCGCCATCCTGGCGCAGGCCGGCGGGGTTGGAGAAGTTGGCGAGCGCAACCTTGCCGAGCGCGGTGGTATCGCCATTGGAATAGGTCGCGGTGACCATGCCCTCGGAATTGACGGTAACGCCGGACAGATCGCCGACCGACGAACCGTCGGAACTGCGCGCATTGACCGAGAAAGCGGTGGAATTCTGGGTCGATCCGGAGAGATCGAACTTCAGCGTTTGCGAAACGCCGCCCGTGGTCGGCGTGAAAGCATCATAGGACACCGGCGTGGTCGGCGCGGTGATCTTGCCGCTTGCGTCGAAGGTGACCGGGGTGCCGGTCGTCGAGCCGCCAACACTGAGTTCCTTGTCGCCGACAAAGCTGTGGACGGTCCACGCGTCGGTGCCGGTGTGGACATAGTAATTGGTCAACGTGCTCGCTTTGCCCGACGAGTCATAGATCGTCGACGTCGTCGAACTGTTGTAGCTAGAGGCGTTGGTCGGATCGAAGGTGGTCGTCGGGACCGAGGCGGCCGCGTAGAGGTTGACCTTCAGCGCGACATTGCCGGTCGGTGCCGGGGTTCCGCTCGTTTGCGGCAGGTTGATCGGCACCAGGCCATCGGCACCACTCGCCGTCACGTTACCCTTGGCATCGACGGGATAGCCGAGCAGCGTTGACCCTTGCGCGTCGACGATGTTGTGCGTGGTCGGATCGATCTGGAAGGCACCGTTGCGGGTATAAGCGGTGCTGGTGTTGAGGCCGCTGGTCTTCACCGCGAAGAAGCCGTCACCGGCGACGGTCAGATCGAGCGCGGCACCCGTGGTCTTGAGGTTGCCTTCGGTGAACTGCTGCTTGTTGGCCTTCACCACCACGCCCGATCCGACGATCTTGGTCGGATCCGTCGAGATGCTCGATGCGATCACATCGGCGAAATCGGTGCGGCTCTTCTTAAAGCCGTTGGTCGAAACGTTGGCGAGGTTGTGCGAAACGGCCGAGAGTTCGGTCTGGGCCGCCTGCAGGCCGCTGAGCGAGGTGTAGAAAGACATTGCGGTGCTCCTTGGACGATGGGGGTGAGGGGATCAGCCGACCTGGCGGACGGCGGTGATGGGGACTTGCCCGACGCCGGGCACGGTGAGGACAGGGGTGCCTGAGCTGGGCATTGAGACCGCCGCGACGGGGGCCCAGACGAGGTTGCGACTGGTAACGCTGGTGCCGTTCGCGGCGGCGGCGACCGAAACGGTGAACGGGCCGGTGCCGGCGTCGGCACCGCTCTCGGTCTTGCCATCCCAGTCATAGGACACGGTGCCGGCCTTTTGCGCGCCGAGCGACAGCGTCTTGAGCGTCTGGCCATTGGCATCCCGGATCGAGACGGTCACGTCGGTCGCGTCGGCATCGAGCTCGGCCGCGCCGGCCAGGCCGCCCGAGGTGCGGCCATAAGCGGTCGATCCTTCGGTCAGCACGGTCTTCCCGACATAGGACAGCGCGTCGCTGGAAGAGGTCGAGCCGAGCTTGTCCTGAATGGCCTTCAGCGTGGTGTTGATGTCGCTGATGCCCGACGTGCTGGTGATCTGCGCGAGCTGGGCGACCATCTGGTTGTTGTCGACGGGCGCGAAGGGGTCCTGATTCTGCAGCTGCGCGGTCATCAGCTTGAGGAAGTCTGACGTACCGAGCGACTGCGAGCTCTTGGCCACCGCCGAACTGGTCGTGTTGGCGGTGGTGGAGTTTATGCCGAGGCTGTTCAGCGTGGAATCGAAGGTCGAAGCCATGGTTTACCGTCCCATCTTGAGGGTATCGAGGATCAGCGATTTCGCGGTCTGCATGACCTCGACATTGTTTTGGTAGCTGCGCGCGGTCTCCATCATGTCGACCAGCTCGCGCGTTTCATCGACCGCCGATTCCCACACATTGCCGTCTTTGTCGGCGAGCGGATGCGACGGATCGTAGCGTTTGTTTGGGGTTTCGCCGGCCTGGACGATGCTTTCGACATTGACGGTGGCGAGCCCGGTCGCCTTGTCGAACTGGGTGCGGAACACCGGCTTGATCGTGCGATAGGCGGTGTCGGCACTGGTCGCGACGGACCCGGCATTGGCGAGGTTCGACGCGGTCGTGTTCATCCGCACGAGCTGCGCCGACATAGCGCGCCCGGCGACCTGGAAAATGGTGAGCGGCTGATCGGCCATGCTTATTCGCCTTTCAACGCGCGGGTGATTTGCCCGATGCGCCCGTTGAGAAAGGACAGCGTCGTCTGATAGGCGACGGCGTTTTCGGCAAAGGCAGTCTGTTCGGTCGACAGCTCGACGGTATTGCCATCGAGCGACGGCTGCGACGGCACGCGATATTGCAGCGCGCCCTTGATGCTGACGTCGCCGCCGGTGTTCGTCGCATTTTCCACCGCCGCAAGCGCGGCGTGAAAATCCACGTCCTGCGCTTTGAAGCCCGGCGTGGAGGCATTCGCGATGTTCGAGGCGAGCACACCCATGCGCTGCGAGCGCACTTCGAGTGCGGCACCATGAACTCCGAAAAGGCCTTCGTTGGGCATTGCCCGTCTCCTGCGCCGGATTGCGCAACGGGGTATCAGCAAAGGGCGTGCCAAATGCGCCGGAGCGGCAGAAAAGGGCCTGCGGCACGGTTGACCGGCAAGGGCTTGCCGCCTGGCGGCAACGCGGTTGCCGGTTTTGCCTCCGGTGCGGGCGAAGACGGCGCGGACGATTGGCATCGCTCGGCGTGTCGTCCATCCGGGGCAATCTGGCCCGCGCCTTGCAGTGTCGAGGCGGATGATAACCTTGCTCGCCCCGTTCCTTGATCCCATCGCCTTCGCGATCGTTGGCGGCGGCACGCTTGCCGCGATGATCCTGCGTACCCCCGCGCGCGATCTGGCGAACGGCTTTGCGGCTTTGCTGACCCTGGGGCGGCGGCATTTCGTTGCGGATGCGCTGCTCGACCAGATCGCCGCTTTCGGCCGGATCGCCCGGCGGCACGGCGTCATGGCGCTGGATCGTTCGGTCATTGCCGATACCGATGTCGCCGCCGCAGTTGCGATGATCGTCGATGGTGGCACGTCGGAGGAGGTGGCGGATCTGCTCCGCCAGCGCCGCCGCGCGCGCAGCGAACGGGCCGTGGCGGCCGCCGAGCTGTGGGCCGGGGCGGCCGACACCGCCCCTGCGATGGGGATGATCGGCACCTTGATCGGCCTGGTCGGCATGTTCGTCAAAATGCGCGATCCGAGCGCGATCGGGGCGGCGATGGCGGTTGCGTTGCTTGCGACACTCTATGGCGCGGTGCTCGCCAATCTGGTCTTTGCGCCGATTGCGGCACGCTTGCGCCGCCACGCGCGGGATGAGGCGGTGGAACGTTTGCGGCTCGACGCCCCGTTAATTGCGCTCGCAGCCCGCGAGGCCCCGCGCGCGGTGATGGCGGAGGTGGCATGATGTCGCTCGCGCTCGAGGATGATCTTCCCGACCTCGCGCCTACGCGACCGATCTGGCTGATGACGCTCGCCGATCTGGCGTTGCTGCTGGTCGGATTTTTTGTGTTGTTGCAGGCAAGCCAGCAGATTGACCGTGCAGCGCTCGCGCGCGGGCTGCGCGCGGGGTTTGGCGTGCGGGATGTGGTTGCGCCTTCACCAGTCCCGACGCCCGAACCGATGGCGGTGTCGGCGGGCGCGATGCGCGGCTTTGTGCGGGGCTCGGCGGCGCTGCCCGTAGCTCCCGATGCGTTGATCGGCTGGGCCCGCGATGCGGCCCGCGACGATCGGGTGCTGCTGCGGGTTGCCGGTGCGGTCGATGGTTCTCCGGGCGACGTTGATCCTGTGACCGGCAGTGGTGCCGTGCTCGCTGCAGACCGCGCGCGTGCGGTGGCAAGCGCGCTGCTGCTGGCGCACGCGGTTCCCGCCAACCGTATCACTATCGTCGCTGCCGCCCGCCCGGGCCAGCGCAGCGTGACCGTTTCCACCGGCTATGCGGGAGGGCGGCAATGATGTGCCGCCCGGCAACCGCGCTTTGCCGCTTTTGCAGAGGATAATGCGATGTTGCGTCATCTCCCCTTGGTGTTGATCGCCGTGGTCAGCCCGGCGGCTGCGGCACCAGCCTTTCAGGATACCGCCACGCTCGACCGCGCGGTTGCCGCCTTTGCCGGCAAGGCGATCGGCGAGGAAGGGGGCGCGCGGACCCCGGTCGACAGCCGCCTGAAGCTGGCGGCCTGCCCGATGGTTTCGATGGCGTGGCGGTCGGAGACGCATGACGCGGTGGTGGTCACGTGCACTGGGCCGCAATGGCGGTTGTTCGTGCCGATCCGCACCCCGGCCGTGGTGCCCAAGGGAGCGGCTCCGCTGGTCATCACGCCATCGGAAGCGACCCCGCTGCGGCCGGTCTATGTTATCAAGCGCGGCGACCCGGTGACGATCAGCGCCGGATCGCCGGGCTTTTCGATCACCCGGGAAGGGATTGCAGCGGGCGATGCGGTCGCCGGAGGGCGCTTTCTGGTCAAGATCGACAGCGCGCGCGCGCCGATCCAGGCGGTCGCGATCGCCAATGGCCGCGCTACACTGCCCGGTTGGACCGAATGAGTCGGCACCGTATCTGCCGATGGATAGAATAATTTCTTAAGGTCCGTCGCGATCGGTCGTTCTTCCATCATGTCAGCGGAAACCGCAAAGGTGCAGGCAATGGTGGAACCGATCGGAGCAAAGGCTGTCACGACCCAAGACCGTCTGGTCGTGCCGGTGGCAGCATCTGCGCAAACCGCAAAAGCGGCAGCGCAGCCGAGCGAGGCGGCGGCCAAGCAATTGGAACTGTCGGCGCTCGCTTTTGACTTTGGAAAGCAGGCCCCGGTCGAAAGCAAGCGGGTGGAACAGGTGCGCCAGGCCGTGCGCGACGGCAGTTATCCGCTCTTCCCCGAAACCATTGCCGATCGGATGCTCGCCCTGAAACTCTATTGGAGCCCGAAGAAATGACCTCTCCCGGTTCCTCGCGGCGGGATGCGCTGATCCGCGTCATCGAATCGCTCCACGCAGAGATCGCCGCGCTCAAGACCAATGACGTGCTCGCGCTTGAGGCGGCAACCCAGGAAAAGCTCGGCGCGATCGAAGCGATTGCGGCGTTCGGCACTGGACCCGCCAGCCCGGAATTGCGCGCGCTTGCCGATGAGGCGCATCGCCTGAACGAGACGTGCCGCATCTACGTCAACCTGATGGCGGCAAATGTTCGCCGCCGCCTGCAAACCTTGACCGGGTCTGCCGGTGTCGCGGTCGGCTCCGCCCCGGGGACGGTGTATCGCCCCGGCATGGGAATCGCGGCCTACGCCTGACCCAAGCGCGGGTTACGCCTCATTAAGGATAACTGGCACGGCTCTTGCTGATGTTCGCCTGACTATTCGCTCGAATAGCCGCGACGCAGCCGGGGACCGATGCCTTTCAATCCACTCTCCCTTTTGAACGGTGCCGCCAGCGAGGTGAAAAGCCTCGGCGGCGGGGCGATTCGTACGGCGATCGCCAATGCCAGCCAGTCGACTGGCATCGATTTCAATTATCTGCTGGGCCAGGCCAAATTGGAAAGCGGCCTGCGTGCCGATGCCAAGGCGGGGACGTCGAGCGCGACCGGCCTGTATCAATTCGTCGACCAAAGCTGGCTGCGTGTGGTCAAGGCGCATGGCGCGGAACACGGGCTTGGCTGGGCAGCCGATGCGATCAGCGTTTCGTCGACCGGCCGCGCAACCGTTGCCGATCCGGCGACGCGCCGCGCGATCCTGGCGCTGCGCAACGATCCCGCCACCGCCTCGATGATGGCGGCGGAACATGCCAGCGACAATAAGAGCGCGCTGGAAAGCGCGACCGGGCGGACGGCGACCGGCACCGACCTTTATATGGCGCATTTCCTGGGCCTTGGCGGGGCACGATCGTTCCTGACCGCTTTGCAGACCTCCCCCGACAAGAGCGGCGCGGCGATGTTCCCCGCCGCTGCCCATGCCAATCGCAGCGTCTTCTTTGCCGCCAATGGCGAGCCGCGCTCGCTTGCCGACATTTACAGCCGCTTCTCGGCCAAGCTCGACCAGAGCGCCGCCGGGGCCAGCGCGCCGGTTGCGGCGACGTCGGGGCTCGCGGCGACGCGGCTCGGGAGCTGGGGGGCGGATGTCATCCCCGGCAATGGCGAAACCTCGACCGCCGATGCGGCCGTGTGGGCGCAATCGACACTCGACCGGCTGAGTGGATCCGCCAGCGGCAATGGCACCCGTGTCGAAAGCGCCAGTCTGCTGCGCCCGACCCCGGCCAATGCCCGGCTGGCCTACATGATGCTCGCGCAGATGGGAGCGTAAGTGGTGGCGATTGCGTTGAAGTCGGGTGCCCTGAAATCTGGTGGCGTGTTGCCGTTGTTGCGTTCCGCCGCTTTGCCGGTGGCGATTCTGCTGCTCGTCGTGCTGATGGTGGTGCCGATCCCGTCGGCGCTGCTCGACGTGTTCTTCATCATGAACATCACGATCAGCCTCGCCGTGCTGATGGTCAGCCTCAACGCGCAGAAGCCGCTCGATTTCTCGGCCTTCCCAACGGTGTTGCTGTTCGCGACGTTGTTCCGCTTGAGCCTCAACGTCGCCTCGACGCGCGTGGTGCTGGTGCATGGGCATGAGGGCGAGAGCGCCGCGGGCCATGTGATCGAGGCGTTCGGCACCTTCCTGATCGGCGGCGATTATGTCGTCGGCCTGTTCGTCTTCGCGATCCTCGTCATCATCAACATGATCGTGGTGACCAAGGGCGCGGGCCGCGTGTCCGAAGTGTCGGCACGCTTCACGCTCGATGCCTTGCCCGGCAAGCAGATGGCGATCGACGCCGATTTGAATGCCGGCCTCATCACCCCGGAAGAAGCCAAATTGCGCCGCGTCGAAGTGGCGACCGAGGCCGATTTCTACGGATCGATGGACGGTTCGTCCAAGTTCGTGAAGGGCGACGCGGTTGCGGGCCTGCTGATCCTGGCGGCCAACATCATCGGCGGCCTGATCCTGGGGCCAGTCAGCCACGGCATGACCATCTCGGCGGCGGCGCACAATTATGTGCTGCTGGCGATCGGCGACGCGCTGGTCGCGCAGATCCCGTCGCTGATGCTGTCGATCGCGGCGGCGGCGATCGTGACGCGCGTGACCTCCAGCATGGATTTGGCGGGGCAGATTGGCAGCCAGTTCGGCTCGGCGCGGACGTGGACGCCGGTCGCGATCATCCTGGCTTTGCTGGGGATGATGCCGGGGATGCCGCATCTCGTCATCCTGCCCGCCGCCGCGCTGGCTGGCTTTGCCGCATGGAAGATGCGCCAGGCCGCCAACCGCCCGGCCCCTGTAGAAACCGCGCCCGCCGAGCCGGTCGACCATTCCAAGATCGGCTGGGACGAAGTCGCCGACACGATGCAGGTCAATCTCGACATCGGTTACGGCCTGGTGCCGCTGGTCGACGAGCGTCGCGGCGCGCCACTGATGGGCCGGATCACCGGGGTGCGGCGGCAGCTTTCCAAGGAAATGGGCTTCGTCATCCCGCAAGTGCGCGTGCGCGACGACATCAATTTGTCGCCTTATGCTTACCGGATCATCGTCGGCGGCGTGGTCGTCGGCGAGGACAGCGTGTCGCCCGAGGAAATGCTGGCGCTCGACACGGGGCAAGCGGTTGGTGGCCTGATGGGCAAGCGCGCCAAGGACCCGACCTTCGGGCTCGACGCGGTGTGGATCGCGCCGGGCGATGCCGATGCTGCGACGGGGGCGGGCTATCTCGTGGTCGATCCGGGCACCGTGATGGCGACGCATCTCAACCATCAATTGGGCGTGCATGCGGCCGAGTTGCTCGGCCCCGACGAAGTGCAGGCGCTGCTCGACGGGCTGAAGGAGCGCGCCGCCAACCTCGTCGCATCGCTGTCGCCCAATCCGCTGCCGCTGACCACGCTGACGCAAGTGCTGCGCGGGCTGTTGGCGGAGAACATTCCGCTCAAGGAGTTCCGTCGCATCGCCGCCGCGATCGCCGTTGCCGCGCAGAAGACGCTCGACGCTGACGAGATCATCGAGGCGATCCGCCCCGATCTTGGCGGGCTGATCATCGGCAAATTGTGCGGCGTGCGCGAGCCGCTGCGCGTGATGACGCTGGAGGGCGGGCTGGAAGGCTTGCTCGGCCAGGCGATCCGCAGCGATCCGTCGCGTCGCCACACGATCGAGCCCGATCTCGGCCGCCGCATCGTCGATGCGCTGCAGCGCGCCGCGCAACCCTTTGTCGACGAGGCCAAGCCGTTTGCGCTGGTCGTCCAGCCCGCGATCCGCGTGGCGATCCGCAAACTCGTCAAAACCTGCCTGCCCGACATTCCGGTGATGAGCTTCTTCGAAGTCCCAGAGGACAAATCGGTCGAAGTCGTCGCCGTGATCGGCGCCCCTGGAGCTCTGCCCGCATGACCGCGCAGCCCGATTTCGCGACCTTCACCGAGGCGATGCCGCTGGTCTATCGCCGCTCCGGCACGCCCGACCTGTCGCTGCTGGCCAAGAAGCACTTGCCGCTGGTGCGCCGGATCGCGTGGCACGTGCATGGCAGCATGTCGTCCGCGATCGAGATTGAGGATCTGGTGCAGATCGGGCTTGTCGCCTTGGTGGAAGCGGCCAGCGCCTTTGAAGAACGCGGGCAAGTGACCTTCGAGCAATATCTGGTGACGCGCGTGCGCGGATCGATGATCGATGCGCTCCGCCGCAGCGCCACGATCACGCGCGGCGCGATGCAGCGCAAACGCCTTTATGCCGAGACCGTCGCCGCGCTCACCACCGAACTCGGCCGCGCGCCCGAGGAGGCGCAGGTCGCAGCCCGGCTCGGCGTTACCCCGGACAAGCTGCGGCTGGACTATGCCAATGCGCAGCCGGTGCGCTTCGAGCCGATCGAGGATGTCTATTCGGATGAAGGGCCGTGGTTTGCGAGCGATGAGCCCGACGCCTTCGCGCAACTGTCCGAAGGCGAGGAGCGCGACACGCTGATCGGGGCGATCGCCAGCTTGCCCGAGCGCGAGATGCTGGTGGTGCAGCTTTATTATGTCGAGGAAATGAACCTTGAAGAGATCGGTCAGGTGATTGGCGTCGGCGCGGCGCGGGTGTGCCAGATCAAGGCCTCGGCGCATGCCAAGCTGAAAAAGGCGATGCTGCGGCGCTGAGCGCTGCGCGTATCCTTTTCACGCGAAGCCGCGAAGGCGCGAAGAGAAGAAGGTTTGTTCGCGCAGAGGCGCGGAGGACGCAGAGAAGGAAGGGCTTGGAGCGACCCCCTGTGCGTCCAAATTCGCTCCGTTCGGTCTCCCGATTGATACCGGGCGCGCGTCCTCCGCGTCCTCCGCGCCTCGGCGCGAACCAATTCTTATCTCTTCGTCGCGGCTTCGCGCCTTCGCGTGAGAACAGCCCCCCGCGATCCCCTCACCCCAGCAGCAGCCCCGCCAATGCCGCCGACATCAAATTCGCCAGACTCCCCGCCGCCAGCGCGCGCAGGCCGAGCTTGGCGATCATCGGGCGCTGGTTGGGGGCAAGGCTGCCGGTCGAGGCCATCTGGATCGCGATCGAGGAGAAATTGGCGAATCCGCACAGCGCGAAAGTCACCACTGCAGTGGTGTGCGGCGACAGGTCCTTCATCTTGCCGAGATCGATAAAGGCGACGAACTCGTTGAGCACGATCTTCTGCCCGAACAATTGCCCGGCAATGCGGGCTTCGTTCCACGGGATATCGAGCAGATACATGACCGGCGCGAAGACATAGCCGAGAATGCCCTGGAAGCTGAGGTCGGGATAGCCGAACCAGCCGCCAATGCCGCCGAGCATCCCGTTGGCGAGCGCGACCAGTCCGACGAACGCGAGCACCATCGCGCCGACGGCGACCGCGATGCGCACGCCGGTTTGCGCGCCGTTCGCCGCCGCCATGATCAGGTTGGCGGCGCGTTCTTCCTCCAGCGCCTGTTCGGCGACGTGGAGCACGGCTTCTTCGGGATCGTCGCCCAGCGGCAATTCACCGACGGGCGTGAGCGAGACGTCGGGCATGATGATCTTGGCCATCAGCAGCCCGCCCGGTGCCGACATGAACGACGCGGCGAGCAGATAGGGCAGCGCGCCCTGGCCGAGGAAGGTCGCGTAAGCGAGCAGGATCGTGCCCGCGACGCCCGACATGCCGACCGTCATCACCGCGAACAATTGCGGAGGGGTGAGGCTGGCGAGATAGGGGCGGATCACCAGCGGCGACTCGCTCTGGCCGACGAAGATGTTGGCAGCGGCGCACAACGCTTCGACCTTGGACACGCCGATCACCCGTTCGATCGCGCCGCCGACCCAGCGGATGACGAATTGCATGATGCCGAGGTGATAGAGGATCGAGACCAGGGCCGCGAAGAAGATGATCACCGGCAGCGCCGAAAAGACGAACGCGCTGCCGAAGGTGGGGTCGCTGGCAAGGCCGCCGAAAATCGTCATCGTGCCCGCCTTGGCATAGCCGAGCAGCGCCCAGACCCCGCGCGACATGCCCTCAATCACGTGACGGCCGACGTCGCTGCGCAGCACGATGAACGCGATCGTCACTTGCAGCGCGAACGCCGCCCCGACGACGCGCAGCCGGATCGCGCGCTTGTTGTTCGACAGCAGGAAGGCGAGTCCCAGGATGACGAGGATGCCTATGATGCCGACCGGAAAAGTACCCACATGTCCCCCGCAGTAACGCCCAGGCCGCCGCAATCGGCGCGCACGGCGGCCCACCATACACGTGGGTTTCGTGAGCGATAGGGGTTTGCGGTGGCTCGGCTCGCGTCGCGTGCTTTGACCTGGCGGCGAAACCGGCTAGCGTCGCTGCGATGAACACCCCTGCTCCCACCGCGGTTGGCGGCATTCCGCGCTCGCTTTTCGTTTTCTCGATCCTGTACGGCGGCATGGTCTGCATGGCGGGCGTGCTCGGCGTCAAACAGGTCGCGCTGGGGCCGCTTGCGGTCGAGGCGGGGATTTTCGGCTTTCTGATTCTGGTCGTGCTGTCGAGCGCGGTGGCCGAACTGCATGGGCAGAAGACCGCCACCGCGCTGGTGCGCTTCGGGTTCGTACCGCTGATCGTGTCGGCGCTGCTGATCCAGCTGGTGCTGGCGCTGCCCAATGACTCGGGCATGTACCCGCCCGCCGTCGCCGCCTTTCCGATTGTCGTCGGGCAGGGGCTGCGGATGATGGTGGCGGGATTCATCTCCTATGGCACATCGCAGACGCTCAACGTCTTCATCTTCGATAAGTTGAAGGGACAAGAGGGGCGTGGGCGGCTGGTGTGGTTCCGCGGGATGGTGGCGAGTGTCGTCAGCCAGATCGTCGACACCGTGTTGTTCATCTCGATCTCTTTTTATGGCGAACGCCCGATCGTCGAACTGATGGCGGGCCAGATGCTGACCAAAGTGGTGCTGTCGATCGTGCTGGTGCCGTTCCTGATCACCGGCTTCGTCGCCTTGGGGAAGCGGCTCGACCGCTGAGATTCGTGTCCTGCGCCATGCGCGCTGTTGCGCGGCTGGCGTCGGGAGGGCATGGAGCGCCCGACTGCCCGACAGGCCCTCCCCCAACCCCTCCCGCGAGCGGGAGGGGAGCAGAAGGTTCCCGCCATGACCGATCATTCCCCCGCTCCCGAATTGCTCGCCAAGGCCGAGACGCTGGTCGAGGCGCTGCCGTATATGCAGCGTTACGCTGGCAAGACCTTTGTCGTGAAATATGGCGGCCATGCGATGGGCGACCCCGAACTCGCGCGCGATTTCGCCGAGGATGTGGTGCTGATGAAGGCGGTCGGCATCAACCCCGTGGTGGTGCATGGCGGCGGCCCGCAGATCGGCGCCATGCTCAAGCGGCTGGGGGTCGAATCGCGCTTCGTCGATGGCCTGCGCGTGACCGATGCCGAGACCGCGCACATCGCCGAAATGGTGCTGGCGGGATCGATCAACAAGGAAATCGTCGGCTGGATCGGCCAGGCGGGCGGGCGCGCGGTCGGCATTTCGGGCAAGGATGCGGGCTTCGTCACCGCTGCCAAGGTTGGACGCGATACGCCCGACACCTTGCAGGGGATCGAACGCCATGTCGATCTGGGCTTTGTCGGCGAGCCGGTCGGGGTCGACCGGCGGATCATCGATACGCTGTCGCAAGCCGGGATCATCCCGGTGGTCGCGCCGATCGCGATCGGCGCCGACGGGCACACCTATAATATCAACGCCGACACGATGGCGGGCGCGATCGCGGCGGCCTTGGGTGCCGAACGCCTGTTCATGCTGACCGATGTTGTCGGCGTGCTCGACAAGAATGGCGAACTGGTGACCGATCTCGACCCCGCGGGCGTCGCGGCACTCCGCGCCGACGGCACGATCAAGGGGGGCATGATCCCCAAGCTCGAAACCTGCGTCCATGCGGTCGAGGGCGGGGTGGACGCCGCCGTCATTCTCGACGGGCGCGTGCCGCATGCGATGCTGCTGGAAATCTTCACCCGGCGCGGGGCGGGCACGCTGGTGCGGCGCTAAGCACCGTTCGTCGCCAGGGGTGGTCGCATCGGCGCGATCGCGCTAGAATAGCATCACCAACGTCGGAGACGCTTTTTGCATACGATCATCCAACTCTTGCAGGTCCTGATCGACGCGGTGACGCTGATCGTGCTGGTGCAAGTCATCCTGTCGCTGCTGGTGTCGTTCAACGTGATCAACACCTATAACGAGTTCATTCGGGCGATTTACACCGGGCTCAATCGCGGCACCGATCCGCTGTATCGCCCGCTGCGCCGTGTGCTGCCCGATTTCGGCGCGCTCGATCTGGCACCGTTCGCCGTGCTGCTGATCCTGCGGCTGATCAGCATCGTGCTGGTCAATCTCGATGCGCATCTGCTCCTCGGAGCCCCGCTCTAAACTGCCCGTTCCAAACCGAAAGTTCCTGGCATGACCGCCGCGTTGATTGATGGAAAAGCCTTTGCGGCTGGCTTGCGCGCGCGCATTGCCGCGCGGGTCGCGGCGTTCGTGGGCCAGGCCGGGCGCGCGCCGGGGCTGGCGGTGGTGCTGGTCGGCGAAGACCCGGCCTCGGCGGTGTACGTCCGCAACAAGGGGCGCGCGACGCGTGAGGCCGGGATGGTCAGCGTCGAGCATCGCCTGCCTGCGGATGTGCCGCAGGACGCGCTGCTCGATCTGGTCGATGCGCTCAACGCCGATCCCGCGATCGACGGCATCCTGGTGCAATTGCCGCTGCCGGGGCATATTGACGAGCGCACCGTGCTCACCCGGATCGACCCCGACAAGGATGTCGACGGCTTCCACCCGGTCAATGCCGGGCGGCTGGCGACGGGGCTGCCGGGCTTCGTGCCGTGCACGCCCTTTGGCTGCGTGATGCTGTTGAAGGATGTGCTGGGCGATCTCGCCGGGCTCGATGCGGTGGTGATCGGGCGCTCGAACATCGTCGGCAAGCCGATGGCGCAATTGCTGATCGCGGAAAGCTGCACCGTCACGGTCGCGCATTCGCGCACGCGCGACCTGTCGAGCGTGATCAAGCGCGCCGACATCGTCGTGGCGGCGGTCGGGCGGCCCGAGATGATCAAGGGCGAATGGCTGAAGCCCGGCGCGACGGTGATCGATGTCGGCATCAACCGCACCGAGACCGGGCTGGTCGGCGACGTCGATTTCGCGGGCGCGATGAGCGTGGCGGGCGCGGTGACGCCGGTGCCGGGCGGCGTCGGCCCGATGACGATCGCCTGCCTGCTGCGCAACGCGCTGCTCTCGGCCGAGCGGCGCGAAGGCGTGGTCGGCGAGGGCGATTTGTGATCGCAGCGCTGCTGCTTTTGGCCATCGCTTCCCCAGCATCCGTTCGGGCTGAGCCTGTCGAAGCCCCTGCCACCGCGCGCGCGGAGAGGAGCCCTTCGACAGGCTCAGGGAGAACGGAGCTTGGGTCGGCGCTCGACGCCGAACGCGCCTTTGCCGCCGATGCGCAGACGCTCGGGCAATGGACCGCCTTCCGCAAATGGGCGGCGAGCGATGCGACGATGTTCGTGCCCCAGCCGGTCAATGCGCAAGCCTGGCTGAAGGACCGCACGGACCCGGCCAAGGCGATCAGCTGGTGGCCGACCGCAAGCTATGTGTCGTGCGATGGATCGCTTGCAGTCAACACCGGCGGGTGGAAGCGGCCCGATGGGTCGGTCGGCTATTTTTCCACCGTGTGGCAGCGCCAGCCGGATGGCGGCTGGAAGTGGATCGTCGATGGTGGGGATGATTTGAAGGTCGGGCGCGATAAGCCTCGGATCATCCAATCGGAGGTTGGGTCCTGCGCGGGAACACCGACTCAAGACCCAATTCTTTCATCGGACAATGCTGGCGGCGGTCGTGCGTCTGATCGTACCCTTGGTTGGATGTGGGAGACAGCACAGGACGGATCGCGCCGGTTCTGGGCTGCGATATGGACCGGCAAGCGCTGGAAAGCGGTAGTCGACGACAAGATTGCGGCCCCGAAATGATCGAACTCTACATCTCCTCGCTCATCACCTTCTTCGTGGTGATCGATCCTCCGGGGTGCGCGCCGATCTATGCCGGGCTGACGGCGGGGGCGACGCCGGTGCATGCGCGCGCGATGGCGCTGCGCGCGGTGCTGGTGGCGGCGGGCATTTTGCTGGTGTTCGCGTTGTTCGGCGAAGCGTTGCTGCATGGGCTGGGGATCAGCCTGGCGAGCTTCCGCATCGCGGGCGGGATCATGCTGTTCCTGATCGCGCTGGAAATGGTGTTCGAAAAACGCACCGAACGCCGCGAGGACCGCGCCGCCAAGATCGCTGCCGAGCCGCATGACGATGTGTCGATCTTCCCGATGGCGATGCCGATGATCGCGGGGCCGGGGTCGATCGCCTCGGTCATGCTGCTGATGGGCCGCAATGAGGGGATCGAGCGCTCGCTTGTCGTGCTCGGTGCGCTGGCGACGATCCTGCTGCTGACGCTGGTCTCCTTGCTCGCGGCGGGACCGATCATGCGCGTGCTGGGGGCCAAGATCGAAGCGGTGATCACGCGGCTGCTCGGCGTGCTGCTGGCGGCGCTTGCCGTGCAGTTCGTGATCGACGGTGTAAAGATCAGCCTTGGCTAAGCCGACCGCAGGTCAGCTTTTTCATATCTTCTTCGTGCCTTTGCGTCTTTGTGCGATCAAAGAAATTCTCTCGCACGAAGACGCAAAGGCACGAAGAAGAAGGCGAAAAGACTGCGCTTTGCGCTATTTGATCCGCCACAGCCGCAGCGGCGATTTGGCAGGCAACGGCAGCGGCTCGAGCCAATCGAAGGTCTTGCGGTGGGCGAGCTGGTCGTAAAAGCCGCCGGGCGCGCGCACGCGGTAGATCGTCGATTCCGCCATGTTCGGGCAAATCAGCAGCAGCGTCGCGCCGTGGCGCTTGGCGATGGCGCGGAAAGTGTCCGGCGTGCCGGAAAAGGCGTGCTGCACATCCAGGATCGCATCGCCATTGCGATGATACGGCCCCGCCACCGCATTGTGATGCGTGATGGTGATGATGCGCGGACCCAGATCGACGAAGCTGAAGATCGTTTGCGCCGGATAACGGTTGAGCGGGCTCAGCGCCGTCATTGTCGGGCACGAACCGCTGGCGCGATCGATGATCTGGACGCGCTTGGTCGGTCGGTCGATCGGCAAGAAGCGAAAAGCGAGCCCGGCGAACAGGCCTGAGCCAACCAGCAATATCACCGCCACCGTCCCGAGCACGCGCACCAGCGGTGAGCGCTGGGCTTGCAGATAGGGGATTAACAGCCATGCCAGCGCCACTGCGCCCGGCACCGCCAGCATTTGCGCGGCCGGCCCCGCGCGCGCTTGCCACAGCAACAGCAAGGCGGCCCCGGTGACGAACAGCAAGACCGTCGCCCACGCCGCACCCAGCGCGGTGCCGCGCGCGCGCCACGTCGCGATGATCGCGCCGATCACGCCGACCACCGGCATGATCGCGACCGGGAAGGCGACGCGGAACGGGTGGACATAGATTGGCCGCGCCTCGCGGATCATGTTGAGCCAGTTCTTTTGCAATTCGGGCGAGGCCTGTTCGGGGCGGCCGAGGCATTGCGGGAAGACCAAAGCGAAGCCGATCACGATCACCGCGCCCGCCGCGATGGCGAGCGCAAGCCGCACCCAGCGGTTGGTCGGATTGACCCAGGCGAGCGCGAACAGCAGCCCGCCCGCCATCACCATCACGCTGAGCCACACCGGCGTCAGCGCGTCGCAGCGCAAGGCGGCGTTGCCGTAAGAGGCGAACAGCGCATAGCCGAGGCCACTGCCCGCCCCCAGGCACAGTGCATAGATGGACAAGCGCTGCGCTTCGGCACGGTCCCAGATCCAGCGCAGCGCCAGGATCGCACCGGCAATCGCGGTGTAAGGCAGCATTTCGAGCCCGATCGCCAGCGATACCGCGCTGGCCAATCCGACGATCGCACCGCCGCGTATCCCCTTTGGATCGGACAGGCCCGCCACCGTCAGGCTGAGCATGGCGAGTTGCCAGCCGTGATGATCGATGCGTTCGGGCATGTACATCAAGAGCGTCGCCGAACAGCATAGCAGCAAGGCGATCGCGAGCGGCCAGGCATAGGGGCTGATCAGGCGCCGGACCGTGGCCCCCAGGCCAAGGATGGCGATGCTCAGCGGCAGCAGCGGGGCAATGCCGCAGGCGAGCATCTCGGCTTCGCGCGCGCCGACGAACGGGCGCAGCAGCAGGATCAGCCCGGCGATCGGCAAATCGACGATTCGGCTCCAGTGAATGTCATAGCCGCCCGGCGGGTTCAGTCGATATTGGCGCAGGTCGTACCAGCCCTGCCCGCCCAGCCAGGCACGCACCTGCATCAGCCGCATATTGTCGTCGGTGTCGCCCAGCTGCAGATAATGAATGCCGACCCAGCGATCGTGGAGGAAATAGACTGCGATACACAGCCAGGCGATCAGGCTCAGACGGATCCAATCGCGATCCACCATGCGCGTCAACGAACCAAGCTTCATCCAAACCGCTTTCCTAGACCGAGATCGCGCTCTACTGCGGCACGCGTAAAGGGCAAGCAAACGTGACGACACTCCTCCAACACGTCGATCGCTGGCGGTCGAACCCGCTGTTCGGCCAGATGGTGCGGTTCGGCATCGCCGGCGGATTGTCGACGGTGCTCTATTCGGCGGTGTACCTGCCGCTGACGCTGTATGTGTTCGAGCGGCAGCATGCGGTCTATGCCGTGCCGTTCGCGTTTGCGGTCGCGGTGACGGCGGGGTTTTTCCTGCACAGCCGCTGGAGCTTCAAAGGGCATGGCACGGGCGCGCGGGGGGCGGCGCAGCAAGTGCAGTTCGTGCTGGTGCAAGCATCGGGGATGGCGCTGAACGCGCTGATCACCTGGATCGGCACCGCCAAGCTCGGCTATCCCGGCTGGGTGCCGCTGCTGCCCGCGATCGTGCTGGCAACGGGGATGACCTTCGTGCTCAACCGCTATCTGGTGTTCAAATAAGATGGGATGCGTCGACCTTGGATAGAATCGTTTACGACCGCATGGCGGCGCATGATTCGACGCATTGGTGGTATCGCGCGCGGCGCGACATCCTGGCCGACTATCTGGCGCGCGAAGGGCATTTGCCGGCCGATGCGCGTATCCTGGAGATTGGCTGCGGCACAGGCCACAATCTGCCGATGCTTGGCGCTTTCGGCACGGTCGAGGCAATTGAGATTGATCCCGCCGCGCGTGCGATTGCCAGTGAGCGGCTGGGCAAGCCGGTTGGTGCTGCCCCCTTGCCCGAGCTGACCGGGGTCGAGCGCGGTGCCTATGATCTGATCGCGGTGCTCGATGTGGTCGAGCATATCGAAGACGATGTCGCGGCGTTGAAGGCGATGGGGGAATGCCTGAAGCCCGGCGGCAAGATTTTGATCGCGGTGCCCGCGCACCAATGGATGTGGAGCGCGCACGATGTCGTCAACCACCATCACCGCCGCTATTCCAAGGCGACGCTGGGCGCGGCGATCGGCAAGGCGGGGCTGAAGCATAATGGCCTGCGCTGGTTCAACTCGCTGCTGTTCCCGCTGGCGGTGGCGTCGCGCGTGGCGGGGCGGATTCGCGGCAAGGACGATAGCGACGATTCGCCGCCGCCCGGGCCGGTGAACGCGCTGTTCGAGGCGGTTTTCCGGCTGGAGCGTCACCTGGTCGGTCGTGTACCGCTGTCGCCGGGCGTGTCGATCGTGACGCTCGCTTCGGTGAAATAAGGGGGGTCACCCCTCCGTTCGTGCTGAGCCCGTCGAAGCACTGCTTTCCGCAAGGTCTGGTTCCTGCGGTGAGCGCTGCCCTTCGACAAGCTCCGGGCGAACGGGCTGGGGCTGGGCTTCCGCGCGATAGCCGAGCGTCGCCCGCCCCTGGATCGGCCCCACCACATCGGCAACCAGATAGAGCGGGCGGCGCTTCGATTCGACATACAGCCGCCCGAGATATTCGCCGATCATGCCCAGCACGAACATCTGGAACGCGCCGAGCAGCACGACGACGAGCATCGTCGAGGTCCAACCCGCGACCGCGCTGCCGCTGAAAAAGCCGACCGCGATATAGAGGAACAGCAGCAACGATGCCGCCGTCAGCGCCAGGCCCAAATGGCTGGCGAAGCGCAACGGCGCGGTCGAAAAGCCGGTGACCGCGTCGAGCGCGAGGCGGATCATCTTGCCGAGTGGATAATTGGTTTCCCCCGCATGGCGCTCGGCGCGGTCATAAGGGAAGGGGATCTGCTTGAAGCCGACCCAGGCGACCATGCCGCGAATGAAGCGGGCCTGTTCGGGCATCGACAGGAAGGCGTCGAGCGCCCGCCTGCTCATCAAGCGGAAATCACCGGTATCGAGCGGGATGGCGGTGTCGGTGACGCGGTCGAGCAAGCGATAGAAAGCGGCGGCGGTGGCTTTCTTGAACAGTGTCTCGCCCTCGCGCTTGCGGCGCACGGCATAAACGACATCGGCCCCCTGCGCGGCCATCGCGGCGCGCATGTCGCTCAGCAATTCGGGCGGGTCCTGCAGATCGGCATCGATAATCAGGATCTGCGCGCCCGAGCACAGATCGAGCCCGGCGGTGAGCGCAAGCTGGTGGCCGTGGTTGCGCGACAGGTTGATGACGACCAGCCGTGGGTCATCGGCGGCAAGGCGCTGCATCTCGCCCCAGCTATCGTCGCGGGAACCGTCGTTGATGAACAGGATTTCGTAATCATCCCCGACCGCAGCGCGCGCGGCGGCGGTGACGCGCGCGTGCAGCACGGCAAGGCACGCGGCTTCGTTATAGCAGGGAATGACAACGGATAACGCTGGGGGGGATATGGGACGCGACATGTGCGCTGAATAGCGTGTCGTCACGGCCCCGTCATGGAGAAGTTGCGCGGCGGGGCAAGATCAGACCCGCACCACGCTGTTAACCGCGTCCGCCGCGCGCAGCGCCCCGATGACGTGCATCAGATGGTGGACATCATGCACTTCCACATCGATCGTGTTGGTGTGAAAACCGGTGTCGCGATTGTCGAGCCGCAAATTGACGATATTGGCCTTTTGCGCGCCGATGATCGTCGCGATCGTGCCAAGCGCGCCGGGTTCGTTCTTGACCTCGACCGAGATGCGCCCGGTCGCGCCTTCGGTTTTGTCACCCCATGACAGATCGACCCAATCGGCATCGTCGGCGGCGGCGAGGATCGGGCAATCGATCGTGTGCACCTCGATCCCCGCATCGGGGCGGCGCAAGCCGACGATGCGGTCGCCCGGCACCGGATGGCAGCATTCGGCGAGATCGAAGGCGACCCCGGCGGTCAGCCCGCGAATCGAGATCGCGCTCGATTGCGGCGGCAAGTCGCGCAACGCATCGGCACCGGCCGAACCCGGCATCAGCGCCTCCATCACCGCCGCATCGGGCAAGCGACGGCGCGCGATCGCTTCGAGCAAGGCGGCTTCGTCCGCGACCTTCAGCCGCTGCATCGCCATCGCCTGCGCATTGCCGGCGAGCGGGGCGGGCAGGCGCGAGACCAGCTCGTCATACATCTTGCGGCCGAGCGCCTGCGTCTCGACGCGTTCCTTGTGGCGCAAATGCCGCCGGATCGCGGCGCGCGCCTTGCCCGTGATCGCGAAGTTCAGCCAATTGGCCTGCGGCTCCTGCGCCTTGGACCGCAGGATTTGCACCTGATCGCCATTTTCGATTGTCGTGCGCAGCGGCACGACGCGACCGTTGATCTTGGCCCCGACCGCCTGATCGCCGAGATCGGTATGGACGGCGTAGGCAAAGTCGATCGGCGACGCGCCTTTTGGCAATTGGTGCAATTCGCCCTTGGGGGTGAAGGCGAAGATGCGATCCTGGTACATCGCCATCTTGGTATGTTCGAGCAGCTCCTCGGGGCTCTCGGCATTGTCGAGGATTTCGACCAGATCGCGGATCCAGCTCACTTGCGTGTCGGGGCGCACCCGCCCGTTCATCGGGTCCTGCTTGTACGCCCAATGCGCGGCGAGGCCGAGCTCGGCCTCTTCATGCATGTCGTGTGTGCGGATCTGGATTTCGACGCGGGTATTGTCGGCGTGGATGACGCTGGTGTGGAGCGAGCGATAGCCGTTGCGCTTGGGGGTCGAGATATAATCCTTGAAGCGCCCCGGCACCATCGGCCAGCGGCGGTGGATCACGCCCAGCGCCGCGTAACACGCCTCCTCGGTCGGCACGATCGCGCGGAACGCCATGATGTCGCTCAATTGTTCGAAGCTGATATGGCGCTCGGCCATCTTCTTCCAGATCGAATAGGGATGCTTTTCGCGACCCGAAATTTCGGCCTCGATCCCGGCGCGCGACAGCAGCAGTTTCAGCCCCGACCCGATCTTGGCGATGCGGTCGCCGCCGCCTTCCTTCAACTGGGCAAGACGCTTGGTGATCGATTCATAGGCTTCGGGTTCGAGCTGCGCGAAGGCGAGCGTCTGCATCTCCTTCATGAACTCATACATGCCGATCCGCTCGGCGAGCGGGGCGTAGATGTCCATCGTCTCGCGCGCGATGCGTTTGCGCTTGTCGGGATTCTTGATGAAATGCAACGTACGCATGTTGTGCAGCCGGTCGGCGAGCTTGACCAGCAGCACGCGAATGTCGTCGGACATCGCCAGCAGGAATTTGCGCAGGTTTTCGGCGGCGCGCTCGTTTTCGGTCTGCGCCTCGATCTTGGACAGTTTGGTTACGCCGTCGACCAGCCGCGCGACCGAGGGGCCGAACAGCCGTGTAATCTCCTCGGGCGTGGCGACGGTATCCTCGATCGTGTCGTGCAGGATCGCGGTCGCAATCGTTTCGTCGTCGAGGTGCAGATCGGTCAGGATGCCGGCCACCTCGATCGGGTGGCTGAAATAGGGGTCGCCATTGGCGCGTTTCTGGCTGCCATGTGCCTGCATTGAGAACACATAGGCGCGGTTCAACAGCGCCTCATTGGCAGTGGGATCGTAATCGAGGACCCGATCGACGAGTTCATATTGGCGTAGCATCTAGCCCCAAGATGGCGTCTGAGCCTGTTGCTTTGCAACATGTTTAGCCCGAAGGCCAAAAAAAGCCCCTCCCGCGCGGGCGCGGAAGGGGCAATGCACCTCTCGGGGAGGATGCTTATTTGACGCGGGCGTTGCACTTGGCGAGCGCATCGGCGTCGAACGCCTGACCCGCTGCGGTGAAGGCCGAAAGTTTGCCAGCGCGCTGGGCCACCATTTCACACACGATGACGTCGCGCTGCGGACCCTTGGCGGCGGTGAAGGCAGTGTTGTTCCACTTCCACAGCGTTCCGCTGGTGATGAGCACGGTCTTGGTGGGGGCGGCGACCGGGGTGGCGGCGTAATACGCATTGTCGTCGGCGGCATGGGCGGCCATCGGCGCGAGCAAAGTGGCCGAGGCCAGAACGGCAGCGGTGGCGAGCGTACGAATCATGGCGACGGTCCTCATAAATCAGTTGCTAAGGGCCACCTAAATGCTGCACATGCGAGTTGCAAGTAGAAACGTATATTTCAGTCCCATGACGGGTCAAGATGGGATAAGGTTGACGATTATGGACGAAAAACTGCGCGAACCCTTGCGGGAACTGGTAAAGTGCAGCCTGCCCGCGGCGCTGGAGGCGATGGGGGAACGCTGGAGCTTCATGATCCTGCGTGCCGCGTTTAACGGCTTGCACCATTTCGAGCAGTTCCAGTCCGAACTTGGCATCGCGCGCAACATTCTCGCCAACCGGCTGGGGCGACTGGTCGATCATGGCATCTTGACCCGCACGGCGATGCCCGAGGACCGGCGCAAGATTCAATATGAACTGACCGAGAAGGGCACGGCGTTGCTGCCGACGATGCTGGCGCTGCGGCAGTGGGGCGAGCGCTGGGAAACGGGCTTTCGCGCCAGCCCGGTGCTGGTCGACAAGCGCGACATGCGCCCGATCGCGCCGATCGAGGTGCGCGCCTGGGATGGCCGGGTGCTGACCAAACCCGACTTGCTGTGGGCGCTGCCGGAGGACGTCAATTATGACGAACAGGCGTTGCGCGCCGCCGAATAAGCCGCGGGGGCTGCGACGAAACGCCCTGTAGATTCGCCGATCGATCTTGCGTATCGGTGATGCGTGGCAAGCCTTCACACCTTCGCCAATCCGGCGCGTTTCCTGAAACTGGCGCGTCCGTTGACGCCGCCGCTGTTCTGGGCGGGCGTGCTGTTGATCGCTTACGGCGTGTGGGGCGGGCTGGCGCGGACCCCGCCCGATTATCTGCAGGGCGAGACGGTGCGGATCCTCTACATTCACGTGCCGACGGCGTGGCTCGGCATGGCCGGGTGGAGCGGGATCGCGGTGTCGTCGCTGACCTTTCTGGTATGGCGGCATCCGCTGGCGATGATCGCGGCGCGCGCGATCGCGCTGCCCGGTGCGGCGTTCGCGGCTTTGTGCCTCGCGACGGGATCGATCTGGGGGCGACCCACCTGGGGCACGTGGTGGCAATGGGACGGACGGCTGACCTCGATGTTGCTGCTGTTCTTCGTCTATCTGGGGTTCATGGCGCTGACCCGCGCCGATGACGATCGCGGCGGCGACGGACGTATTCCGGCGATTTATGGCATTGCCGGATCGGTGTTGTTGCCGATCATCCGCTATTCGGTGGTGTGGTGGAACACGCTGCACCAGGGGCAAAGCATCGGTCTCACTTCCTCCAAGATCGATGCGACGATCCTGTGGCCCTTATGGTTCACGCTCAGCGGCTTCACCTGCTTCTTCGCCGCGATCGTGCTGATGCGGATGCGTACCATTCTCGCGCGGACCAAGGCCGAGGCGCGGATGCGGCGCATGGCGCATGTCGTGGATGTGGCCGTATGAACCCCTGGCCGTTCGTGATGGCCGCTTATGCGCTGACCGGGGTCGTCTCGGTCGGGCTGGCGGCGTGGAGCTTCGTGGCGATGCGCCGGAGCGAGAAACGATGAAGGCCAAGCATCAACGCCTGACGCTGGTGTTGCTCGCGGTCGCGGCGGTCGGCGGGGCGAGCGTGCTGGCGCTGTCCGCGCTGAAGGACCAGGCGGCCTTCTTCTATGCGCCGGGCGATGTGAAGAAGGACGGGCTTCCGCTCGGCCGCGCGGTGCGGCTCGGCGGGATGGTCGCGGATCATTCGATCCAGCGTCTTCCCGACGGCGTGTCGATGCGTTTCGTCGTTACCGACGGCGTCGCCACCGTGCCGGTGGCCTTCAAGGGCATCGCCCCCGACCTGTTCCGCGAGAAATCGGGCGTGGTGGCGGAAGGATCGTTCAATCCCGATGGCAGCTTCACCGCGACCAATTTGCTGGCCAAGCATGATGAGAAATACATGCCGCCGGAGATTGCGGGCAAGATGCACGAGACAAAGACGCTGAAACAATGATCGGCCTGGCACCGCGCGCCTATTTCGCTCCGTCACCCCGGGCTTGTCCCGGGGGCCACCGCGCCGCGTACCGTGTCCGTGCGGTTGGGTGGGCCCCGGGACAAGCCCGGGGTGACGCGCGCGGCGTATTTTGTGGATTGCCAGAGCAATGATCGCCGAAGCTGGCCTTGCCGCTTTGTGGTTCGCCGCAGCGCTCGCGTTGCTGCAATTGGTGCTGGCGGCGCTTGGGGTGTGGCGGACCAGTCGCCTGTCCGTTGCGCAGGGGGCTTCGACAGGCTCAGCCCGAACGGGACAAGAGGGCGACGCCGCGAAGCGCCTCCTGACCGAGGAGATCATGGCCGCCGTGCGACCGGTGGCGGTGGTGCAGGGGTTGCTCGCTTTGCTGGCGATGCTGCTGCTGATCACCGTGTTCGCGCGCAGCGACATGTCGGTGCTGCTGGTCGCCGAGAACAGCCATTCGGACAAGCCGATGCTGTACAAGATCGCCGGCGCATGGGGCAATCACGAAGGCTCGATGCTGCTGTGGGTGACGATCCTCGGCATAGCCGGGGCGGCGGTGGCGGTGCTCGAACGCACGCTCGCCAAGCCGACGCTGATCGCGACGCTCGGCGCGCAAGCCGCGATTGCGCTAGGGTTTTACGCCTTCCTGCTATTCTCCTCCAATCCGTTTGCGCGGCTCGATCCGGCACCAGCCGATGGCAATGGCCTCAACCCGTTGCTGCAGGACCCCGGCCTCGCCTTCCATCCGCCGACTTTATACATCGGCTATGTCGGCATCTCGATTGCTTTCTCCTTCGCGGTCGGCGCGATGGTGACGCGCGATGTCGGTCCGGCTTTCGCGCGCGCGATGCGACCGTGGGTGCTGGGCGCGTGGATTTTCCTGACGCTGGGGATCACCGCAGGCTCCTATTGGGCCTATTATGAACTGGGCTGGGGCGGCTGGTGGTTCTGGGACCCGGTCGAGAACGCCTCGCTGATGCCGTGGCTGGCGGCGACGGCTTTGCTGCATTCGGTGACGGTGCTGGCGACGCGCGACGGCTTGCGTGCGTGGACGCTGATGCTGGCGGTGGTCGCCTTCTCGATGTCGATGATCGGCACCTTCCTCGTGCGATCGGGCATCCTTACCAGCGTGCATGCCTTTGCGGTCGATCCGACGCGCGGCAGCTTCATCCTCGCCTTGCTCGCGCTGTATATCGGTGGTGCGATGCTGCTGTTTGCGCTGCGCGTCGGCACGGTCAAGCAAGGCAACAGCTTCGATTTCGTCAGCCGTGAAGGCGCGCTGATCGCCAACAATTTGCTGCTGACGGTGATCCTGGGCATTGTGCTGATCGGCACGCTCTACCCGATCGTGGCGGCGGCATTCGGCACACAATTGTCGGTCGGCCCGCCCTTTTTCGACAAGGCCGCCGGGCCGGTCGCTTTGGTGCTGGTGGCGGTGATGGCGGTGGGCCCGCTGTTGCGCTGGCGGCGCGATACGCTGGCGGCGGTGCTCGCGCGAATGACGGTGCCGGTCGCGGCGACGGGCGTGGTGTTGATCCTGCTGGCGACGATCGGGGGCGTGGCCTTGCTGCCGATGCTCGGGCTGGCGTTGGCGGTCGGGCTGGCGGCGGCGAGCTTGGCACCTTTGTGGAAGCGCAACCTGCGCCGCACGCCGCTGTTCACCTATGGCATGGTGGTTTCGCATCTCGGCATCGCGGTGAGCCTGGCCGGCATGGCCTGCGATACGGCGTTCACGCAGGCGACGCTGGTTGCGGCGCGCGTGGGGGAGCCGCAGCATGTCGGGCCGTTCACCGTGACGCTTGACGGGATCAAGCCGGTGATCGGGCCCAACTGGTCGGCGCTGGAGGCGCGGCTCAGCGTGCGGCGGGGCGATGACGGCGCGACCTTCTATCTGCGGCCGCAATCGCGCTTTTTTGCCAATCCGGTGACGGTGACGAGCGAATCCGCGATCGCGACGCGCTGGGACGGGCAGCTCTACACCGTGCTGGGCGAGCCCGACGGCACCGGGCGCTGGCAATTGCGGCTGTGGTGGAAGCCGTTCGTGACGCTGATCTGGCTGGGCGGTGCGCTGATCGCGATCGGGGGGGCGCTGTCGTTGCTCGGGCGGTTGGCGCGCGGGCGACGCGCGGCTTTGCGCGAGGCATATGCATGAAGCGGCTGCTGATCTGGGTGCCGTTCGCGGCGGCGGTCGCGTTGCTCGCAGTGATCGGCTGGGGCCTGTACAAGCCCGCCGACCGCACCATTCATTCGGCGCTGGTCGGGCAGCCTTTGCCCAAATTCGACCTGCCGCCGATCGTGCCCGGCAAGCCGGGGCTGGCGACGACCGCGTTCGCCAAGGGTAAGCCGCGGCTGCTCAACGTCTTTGCCAGTTGGTGCATCCCGTGCATCGCCGAGGCCCCGCAATTGCTCGCGCTCAAACAGGCCGGGGTCGAGATCGATGCGGTGGCAGTCCGGGACACGCCCGCTGCCATCGCCGATTTCCTGGCCCGCAATGGCGATCCTTATGCCGCGATCGGCGATGACAAGGTCAGTGCGGTACAGCTCGCGCTGGGTTCTTCGGGCGTGCCCGAGACCTTCGTGATCGGCGGTGACGGGCGGATCGTGCTGCAGCATGTCGGCGACATTCGCGAGGAGGATGTGCCGGGCCTGATCGCGGCCGTAAGGAATGCGCGGTGAGGCGGCTGGCCCTCCTTTTGCTGATCGCGTCCAGCCCGGTTTTTGCCGACAGCAAACAACCGCCCGCGCCGCTCGCCAACGTTCAGCTGACGGATCCGGCGCAGGAGCGGCAGGCGCAGGCGCTCATGGTCACGCTGCGCTGCGTGGTGTGCCAGGGCCAGTCGATCGCCGACAGCAATGCCGAGATGGCGGGGGACATGCGTTCCCTGGTGCGTACGCGCATCGCGGCGGGAGAAAGCCCGGAAACGATCCGCGCGTGGTTGGTCTCGCGCTATGGCGACTATGTCAGTTACGATCCGCCGCTCAGCGCGCTGACCGCGCCTTTGTGGATCACCCCGCTGGTGCTGCTGGCGCTGGGCGCGTGGCTTGCGCGGGCGAGCTTCAAGAAGCGGCGGCGGGCATGAACTGGGGAATCCTGCTGGTCGTCGGGATTGCGACGGCGGCCCTGTTGTCGGCGCTGGGCGTGTCGCGATCCTTGTGGACGATCGCGGGCGCGGCGCTGATGCTGGGGGCGGCGGGTTTTGCCGCGCAGGGGCCACGCCATGTCCCGGGCAAGCCGGTTGCCGCCGATGTTACACCGATCGCGATCGACCCCGGCATGGTCGCGTTTCGCGACGCGATATTCGCGCTGTCCCCTGCCGACGGCCTGGCATTGGCCAGCGCCGATGCGCGGTTGCGCGATGGCGACGCGCGCGCCGCCATCGATGGGCTGCGCGGCGACATTGCCTTGCGTCCGCGCGATGCGGCGCTGTGGACCGGGCTTGGCTATGCCTTCGCGCTGCATGACCGGGCGGTGTCCCCTGCGGCGAAGTTCGCGTTTCGCCGTGCGGTGCTGCTCGCACCCGAGACACCCGGACCGTTATTCTTCCTGGGCCTCGCTTATGTCGATGTCGGGGATCTGGCGGCGGCGCAGCCGGCCTGGCACTCTGCGCTTGCGGCAACACCGCCGGGTGCGCCGTACCGTGCCGATATCGCCGAGCGGGTGATGGCGCTGGATCGATTCCTGAGAGTGGCGGCGGCGCATTCTACAAAGCCGTGAAACGGAAATCGCGAAAGCGCGCGTTGCCTGTGCCTGCCGCATAAAGCCCCGGGCGCAGCATCAGGAAACCGCCGCGCACATTGTGGTGATAGCCTGACACTTCCATGCCGCGATCGAAGCGTGCCCAGGTGCGTCCGCCATCGCCGCTGGTGTCGAAGGTGACGATGTGGCGATCATTGGTGACGCGCAGCCGCATCCGGTGCCCGTGCGGATTGTGCGGGCGGCCGCGCTCCTGGCCATATTGGTGCGTGACGAAGCGCTCCTGATCGAAGCCGAGGCCGCAATAGAGTGTGTCGTCATAGAAGAGCAGCAGCCCGGCGGTGGTGCCGGGATCGATCTCGATCTCGCAGTCGAAGCGATAGGCGGTGTCGCCTGCGATCAGCAGCAGGGGGACCGAATCGACCGGCGCGGTGCCGCTGGCGGTGAGCGTCAGTGTGCCATTGGCGACCGACAGGCGATCGGTCTCGTTCGGGCGCGGGCGGAAGAAGCTCCAGCGCGTGCCGAGCGCTGGGGCCTGGAAATCATCGGACAGGGCCATGCCGTGCGGCATCGCGCTGCCGCCCTTGGGCTTGGCGAGCGGGCGCGACAGATCGCCGCCCATCATTTTGAACCAGCCATCGGCGGTCCAGGCGACGGGATCGAGCAGCGTCTGCCGCCCGAGCGTCCAATAGCCGTTCTCATAGCCGTGATAGAGCGCCCACCAATCGCCCGCTGGCCCTTCGACCAGCGAGGCATGGCCGCGCGACCACCAGCGTTCGGATCGGTCGCGCGTGCGCACCAGCGGGTTGGCGGGGCAGTCCTCCCACGGCCCGTGGATCGAGCGTGCGCGGGCGGCGATCACCATATGCCCGGTCGGTGGCCCGGCGGTGCCGCCGACGGCGGTGATGAGGTAGAAATAGCCGCCGTGGCGGACGATCTTGGGGCCTTCGGGCGAGAATCCCTCGACCACCCAGTCGCTCGGATAGTGCCACGGATCATAGACATGTTCGGGGCTGCCGACGGTCGACAGGCCATCGGTGGACAGGCGCACGCGGTCGCCGCCCGAGAGGAACAGCCAGCGCGAGTCGTCCTCGCCGACGACATGGCACGGATCGATATGCGCGTGCAGGCCGAGATCGATCGGTTCGCTCCACGGCCCTTCGATGCGATCGGCATGGATCACCCAGATCGCATTGGGCGAGGCTTTGGTCGGGATATAGAGGAAATAGCGCCCGTCATGCTTGGCGAGGCTCACCGCCCAGACCGAGCCGATGTTGCGGTGGAGCGCGGGGCCGATCGGTCGCCAGTTCACCAGATCGCGGGAATGCCACAGGATCAGGCCGGGATAGGAATCGAAGCTGGAGAAGGTCAGGTAATAGTCCTGCCCGTCTTTCAGGATGGCGGGGTCGGGGCGGTCGCCTGAAAGCACGGGATTGAGGAAGCGTCCGTCGCCAAGATCGGCGATGCGTTGCTGGTCCAGTCCGCGCCGATACGCGGCGGGAGTGTCGGTTGCGGCGGCGGTGCCGCTGGGGAGCAGCAATGCAGCGCTGCCGCCAGCCGCTGCGAGCGCGTCCCGGCGTGTGAGGCGCATCATCGCCCCCGGGCGCGGCGCGCCAGTTGGTCGCTGCGCATCCGGCCGTGATCGAGCAGTAGGTGGTGATAGCGTACCAGCGCCGCGCCGGATCGGTCGCGCGCGCCGTCTTCTATGGCGAGCGCGAACAGCATTTCCGATGCGCGCGTCATCGGTTCCTGCATGATCCGCGCGAGATCGGCATCGAATGGCGCGAAATACGCTGGTTCGCCCTGCCAGGCGACCAGGCGCGCGCGTGCTTCGGCCAGGGGCAGGCCGTGGAGATGGATGGCAAGGTCGACCAGCGCGCGCCCGATGCGGAACAGCCGCCAGTGGAGATAACCGAGTTCGGCGAGCGGATCGGTGGCGTAGACTCCCGCATCGGCAACGCGGCGTTCGATATAGATCGCCCATCCTTCGGCAAAGCCCGGCGCATAATCGAGCCGGAGCGGGTGCGGATCGGCAGCGGCTTCCAGCGGCATCTGCACCATATGGCCGGGGAGCAATTCGTGCGCGACGACGCTCGGCAGCGTGAACGCCGGGCGATCGGCGAGGCGTTGGAGGTCGGGGACGTAGCCGCCCGGCTGGGTGGGCGTGGGCAGCGTGCGATAGCCGTAATGGGCGGCAGCGCGGTCGGAGGCGGTTGGTGGATCGGCGGCGACGTTCAGGCACCAGCGCGGCACCGCGCCGACCACGGCCGGGACACGCGCGCGTAGCTCCGCCAGCCACCGGTTCATATCGGCCAAAGCGGCGTCGGGGGTGGCATAAGCCTGGCGCGGGTCGCGCCACAATGCCGAGAAGCGCGCGCCGGTAGTGGCCCCCGCTATCCCCAGCCGCGCGAACAGGGCATCGGCGCGGGCGGCGCAGCGGCGGCGTTCGGCCTCCAGCCGGGTCGCCGCCGCGCGCGGATCGACGTCATTGCCGAGCTTGCGGCGGAGCAAGAGCGTGGCGTGCGCCGGGGTGCGCGGCGGCCCCTTGGCGCGGGGATCGACTGCGAAGCGGCGCACGATCTCGAGGTCGATTGCCAGCCCGGCGCGGGCGGTATCGAGGTCGAGCTGCGCAGACGGGCCAAGGCCGTTCCGGTCATATCCTGCCAGCAGCGACAGCGCTGCTCCCGGATCGTGCGGCAAGGCCGCCGCCGCATCGAGCGCCGCGCGTAAGGAAGTAGGGGGCGTGGCTCGCACGCGCCCGGCCAGCGCCAGCGCCGCGCCACCGGCGAGCAGCGCGCGCCGCGTCGTCATGGCGTGCGATCGGCGATGGCGACGGTGTTGTTCTGCTGGGTGACTTCGGCACCGCCATCAGCCTGTTCGACACGAACCAAGAGCTGTTGCGGGTCGATGCCCGTGGGCACCGTCAGCGTCACCTGCGCGGTTTTGGGGATGAGATCGCCCGGCGCGGCGAGCGGCGGCACGGCGGCGCTGGCGATCCTGCGATCCTGCTGCCACAGCGACACGCGGCCCGCCGTGGTTGGCACTGCGCCTAGGCTGTGGACGGTGACCGTGACGCGCTGGCCCGCAACGCGCACATCGTCGCGGCCAATGCCTAGATCGGGGCGGGTTTCGACCGGCGTGGTGGGTGTCACCAGCGCAAAGTCGAGCACGGTCTCGCCCGGCGCGAAGGTGAGCGGGATCGCGGCGCTGCGCTCCAGCGCGACCGTCGTGCGCTCAGGTGCCGCGCCGCGCTCGGTTGCGATCGACCAGCGTCCGGCGGTGACGTTCCACGCCGTCATCGTCGCGGCTTGCGGGCGGTTGCTGGTGTTATAGGCGATCACCTTGAAGCGGTCGCGCGTCGCGCCGGGCAGCAGAATCGCGACCTGCTCCGCCGCGTCCGGCGTGGCGAAGCGCCAGCTCACCGTATTGCCCGGCCAGGTCTGGTTGCGCTTCAGCGCGATCCCGCCGAGCCGTTCGCGCTGCAGGATGTCGCTTGGCTGTTCGACGCGGTCGCTCCACCAATGGCCGTCGGTGTACATCGCCATATGCTGCATCTTATCGGCGATCGCCTCGCCGTGCAGCGTGGCGAGCACGTCTAGATCGCCCGTTGCCGACCAAGCGGCATAACGGCCGAACGGCTCCTCGCTTTTGGCCGCCCGCGCGCGCAACGCGGTGCCATCGGGCAAGGCGGTGAAGGCGTTTTCGTTGAATTCGGCCAGCCCCGCCGGACTCTTGGCGACCCGCGCCTCGATCGGGCGCAGATATTTGGCATCGCCGGTAAAGCGCCACGCCGCCCAGCTTGCCTGCAGCGGCGTGCTCACCCCGCCGCCATCGCCGACACGCTCGGCATCGCTGCGCCAGTTGATTTCATTGGGGTAGGACCACGCGCCATCGGCCGCCTGTTTGCCATGCGCCATCCAGCCGTCGATCACGCCGGTCACCAGCGCGCGCGCGGGCGTGCTGCCATTATACAGGCCGAGCAGGATCGGCGCGTGCAGCACGGTGAAGCTATAGGGCTTCTGCCATTCCCACGCCCCCTCGCGGTACATCATACGCCCGCCATACCAGTTGCTGGCGAAATGCAGGTGACCCGCCGGGTTCTTCAGGATCACGCCTTGCAACGCCTTGGTCGTTGCCATCAGCCGCTCGATCGAGCGTGGCTCGCCCCAGTTGAGATAGAGCCGCTCGGCATCCGAGTTGAGCCCTTCCTCATAAGCGTGAAGCTCGTCGGTGGCGATGTAGCCGAGGCCGTTCACGCGCATCCCGTTCTTGTACGCGGCATCGGCGAGGGCGCGGACCGAAGCGTTGATCTTGTCGGGCTCGACCCCCATCAGCGCGAGGCCGGGCCATTGCTGGGTCAGATCGGTATCGTCGGAAATGCCGCCGCCGAAATCGCCATACGGCACTTGGCGATGGTCGATCCACCAATTGACGAACTGGCGCACCAGCTTCAGATCTTCCAGTTGGCGAAACGCCCAGAGCGGCACGCCCGGGGGGGCGGTTGGCTGGGGGACGGCGGGCAGGTTTTCGGGGCGGTAATTGATGTCGGCCCAATATTGGCGCGCGGTCACATTGTCGGGGTCGACGCGGAGCAAGTCGGTAATGTCGCCGAACAGGCGCGCGTACAGCGCTGCGCGCTTGGAGGCGGTGTGCTCCTCGACCAGAAAGCCCCAATTGTCCTTCACCTGGTTGAGCCGGTCGGCGATATGCTCGGGCAAAGCGGCGGCGCGATCCTTGAACACCAATCGGATCTTCGCGCCGTTGAGCGCAGCGGCATCGAAGCCGGGCAGGGCCGAGGCGATGCTGAGATACAGGCTGTCATTGGACAGGATGCGGTCGCGCAGGTCGAGCCACAGCGTGCGCGGCGTGTCGGCAGGCACGCTGACCGACAGGTCGATCATGTCCCGCCCGGGCCAGATCGGGTCCTTCACGCGGATATTGAGCGGGACCGGCCCGGTGCCGGCGAGCGCGGGCAGATCGATCGCGATGCCGTCGAGCCCGTCATGCAGATTCTGCCAACCATAATCGAAGGCGCGCGCCAGCGGCTTGTCGGCATAGGCATCGCCAAGGCTGGCCGGGATCAGGATGTGGACAATCGGCAGGCCGGGCGCGCGGGCTTGCGCTGGTGCGCCAGCCCCCGCTGCTGCCGCGCCGACCGCTGCCTTGATGCCGGAACTGGGCAAGGCGACGACCATGCTGCGCTCGTCGGGCGCATAACGGCCGGTGATGAAGGATTCGAGGCTGGCGAGCGCGGCGATCCTGGTCGAGGCATTGGCATCGACGGTGTAGGAGAGTTTGAACGATCCCGCCGGTTCCGCACCGGCCTTTACGTCATAGGCCCATAGTTCCTGGATCGGCTGCTCCTGCATCGTGTTGACGAAGCTTAGCGTGCCGCCCTGACGCTCGGACACCGCGCTGACGCTGCGGACGGTGCCTTGGGCGCGGGTGGCAAGCGTGGTGGTTTTGCCGCCGTCCGACCACAGCAGGGAGCCATAAGCCGCGCCGCGAATCTCGACGCGGTTGAAGCGTTCGCCGGGTGGTACGGTCAGGTCATAGCGCTTGCCGCCTTCGACATAGACGTTCCAGTCGGGCAGCTCGAAATAATCGTCGCGACCGGGCAGTCTGGAGCGGTTATAGACGCCGGGCCAGGTCGTCTCGGCGATGCCGTCGATGCCCTTCCACATCCATTCCTTCAAATCCTTGGCGTCGGCGAACTCGACCTTGCGCACGGTGGTGGCGGGGGCATCGAGCACCGGCGGCGCGCCTGCATCCCAGCCATAACGGTGCAGCCAGGCGGTGCGGCGCGCGGCGGCGTCCACGGAAGGGGCGGGGGCCGGATCACCCTTGCCGGCCAAGGCGGCGATGTCGGCGGCGGCGAGCATCCGATCGTACACGCGAATCTCATCCAGGTCGCTGCCGCGCATGAAATGGTAGCGGCTCTGCACTTGGTGGGGGGAGAGCACGCGCCCGGCGAGGCCGAACTGGTCGAGCCCCGAATCGAGATCGGCGACCTGATCCTTGCGCGCGACTTCGCGGCCATCGACGAAGAGCCGAACGCCCTTGGTCTCATCCCAGGCAAAGGCGATATGCTTCCACGCATCGGCAGCGGGCGCGCTGTCGATCGTCCAGGAGACGCGGATGCGCGACAGGTTGGCATCGGTGACGAAGGCGTCGAAGCCGTGGCCGTTCCAGTCGATTCGCAGGAAGGCCATGTCCCAACTGCTGTGATCGGCAAAGCCCGCACGGAAGATCACGAAGGGCGCGACGCCCATCTTTTCGCGGGGTCGCCAGAAGAAGCTGAGCGTGCCGCGCTCGGCCCGCATATTTCCGGGCGCCTTCCACGCGACATAGCCATCATCGGCCCAGCGCGCCGCGCCGCCGATCGCGCCATCGGGCACGACGCTGACGCCGCTGCGGAAATTGGGCACCGGATCGCCGATTGCGGTGTCCGCGGTCAGGCTCCTGTCGGCGGAAACGCGGAACAGCAGGCCGCTTGCATCCTGCGCCGCTGCCGGGGCGGCGACAGCGATGGCGAGCAGGCTCGCCAGCCCGGCCTTACAGCGCATCGACGCGCGCCAGGCGCGGCGACAGCAGATGGATGACGCCGACTGCGATCAGATACACACTGCCCGCGACCGCGAAGATCAGTGTGTAGCTGCCCGTCGTCTGCAGGATGTAGCCGGTGAATTTGGCCATCCCCATGCCGCCGATCGCGCCGACCATGCCGCCGATGCCGACCACCGAGCCCACCGCCTTGCGCGGGAACATGTCCGACGGGATGGTGTAGAGATTGGCCGAAAACGCCTGATGCGCGGCTGTCGCCAGCCCAACGATCGCCACCGCCGCCCACAGATTGGCGATATATTGCGCAAAAAAGATCGGCATCACGAGAAAGGCGCAGACCAGCATCGTCGTCTTGCGTGCGGCATTGGCCGACCAGCCGCGCTTCATCAGCCGCGAGGAGGACCAGCCCCCGGCAATGCTGCCAAAGTCCGAGATCAGATAGATGACCACCAAGGGCGGGCCGAAGCTTTTCAAATCGAGATGATAGGCCTTGGACAGGAAATCGGGCGTCCAGAACAGGAACAGCCACCAGATCGGGTCGATCAGGAACTTGCCCAGCGCATAGGCCCAAGTCTCGCGATAGCCGAGCAGCCGCGTCCAGGCGATCTTCTGTGCGGGGTCGGCGGGGTCGCTTTCGATATGGGCGAGTTCGGCGGCGCTGAGGCGCGGCTGTTCGCGCGGGCGGCGATAGATGGCGATCCAGGCGACCAGCCACACCAGGCTCGCGACCCCGGTGACGATGAACGCCATCTGCCAGCCAAAGGCGAGCGTGATCGCGGGTACGATCAGCGGGGTCACCACCGCGCCGATATTGGCACCGGCGTTGAACACGCCCGTCGCCAGTGCCCGCTCGCGTGCCGGAAACCATTCGGAGACGGCCTTGATGCCCGCCGGGAAATTGCCCGATTCGCCAAGGCCCAGGACCGCGCGGGCAGCCGCAAACTGCAAGGTCGATCCGGCAAAGCCGCACAAGGTGTGGCCGAGCGTCCAGATGATGAAGGCGATCGAATAGCCGACACGCGCCCCGACCCGGTCAACGATCGAGCCGAAGCTGATATAGCCGATCGCATAGGCCGCCTGGAACCAGAAGACGATGTCGGCATAGGCATTCTCGTCCCAGCCGAATTCGCCCGAGATGTTGGGCTTGAGCAGCCCGATCATCTGTCGATCGACATAATTGATCGCGGTGGCGGCAAAGAGCAGGCCGCAAATCACCCAGCGATAGCGTCCGACCGTGCTTGCGTCGGCCGCTATCGTCCCGCTTGCACCCGTTTCGATCGGAAGTTCGGCCGTCGCCATCATCTCTCTCCTGTCGGCGGCCCTGTTTCGAACCTTTGCCGGATCATAATCGCGGTTATTGCGCTGCGATGCTACAGGCCACCGTCAGCCGGTTGTCGAAGATGGCCGAAATTTGCGCGCCAATGTGAACTTGGTGGACGCCGCTGACCGCTCCGGACGAGATCCACTGCCCTGCGCTGAGCGCGATGCCACGCTGCGCCATCAGTTCGAACAGGAAGCGGGCTGCGCCGAAGGGGCCATCAAGCATGGCGGCGGCGGTGGCGACCCCGGTCGATGCGCCGTCGATGGTCAACTCGACCGGCCATTGATTGAGGTCGAGGTCGCGCCAGTCGGCAATATCGGGGCCGATCACCAGCCCGTTATTGTTGCCGAAATCGGAAATGGTGACACCGGGGCCATGGTCGTTGATGCCGCCAAAGGGCGAACTGGCGATTTCGATGCCGACACACACCCGGTCGATCAGCGCGGTCGCTTCGGCCAGCGTATAATCGATCTTGGCAGGGTCGGGTGCCGTGCCGATCCGCAGCAGAAATTCCGCCTCTGCCGCCGCGAATCCGCCAGCATAGACGGTCATCGCGCGTGGGGTTTCTCCAGCGTCGAAGGTCTGGTCGGCGAAGATCGGCCCGGCGAGGCGGTCTGCCCCCTCCAGGGGCGGGTTGATCCGCCCGACCTTCCAGCCGGCGATCACGCGGTCGGCAAGCGCAATGGCGGCATCCTGCATCGCATAGGCTTCGGCGAGCGCAGCGGGCATGGTGCCGGGGTAATCGACCAGTGCGGACGCGCTGCGCCGGGCGCTGACAAATTCGGTTGCGACTCGCGCGATATTGTCTTGACGTTTCTTGGCCTGCACGTGGCTTCATCCCCTCATGGATCGCTAGGACGATCTCGACGAGTGGGTATGGGAAACCGGTGTCATTGACAAGAGGGATCGCGGATCGGCGCGATCAGCCGGAAAGCGCAGTCGCCCAATCGCCGTCGAACGCAGCCTGCGCGGCGAGCGCGATCGACTGCGCAGCCTCCGAATCTTCGGCCAATGCCCCCGAAAACCCCAGTCTCGCCGCGATCAGCCGGGCCAACACCGCGCGAGCGTCGCCCGTTGCCGCAAGATCGGCGAGGACGGAGCCCGCCGGGTCCAGGATCGGAACCCCCGCGCGCGCGCGCTGCATCAGAAAGGCGATCCAGCAGCCGAGCGCGGCGAGCACATGGCGCGGCAACCGGCCCTGCGCGCGGTGCGCCGCCAGCGTGTCGCCGAGTCGATAGGGGATCTTCTGGCTGCCATCGGCGGCGATCTGCTCCAGCCGATGGACGATCGCGGGGTTGCGGAAGCGCGCCAGCACCGCCGAACGATAGCTATCGAGATCGAGCCCGGTGACAGGCGGCAACGTCGGGATAATGTCGTCGCGGATCATCGCATCGATGAATCCGGCCAGCGTGGCATCGCCCATCGCGTCGGCGACGCTGGAATGGCCGCGCAGCAAACCGGCATAGGCCAGCGTCGAATGCGACCCGTTGAGAATGCGCAGCTTGGCCTGTTCATAGCCAGCGACATTGTCGGTCAACGTCGCTCCCGCGCGACCGAGCGCGGCGCAGACCGGATCGTAGAGATCCTCGATCACCCATTGCGCGAATGCCTCCCGCTGCACGGCGGCGCGGTCTTCGACGCCGAGCACCCCCGCGACATCGGCATAGAGCGCTTCGTCGGCGGCGGGGGTGATCGAATCGACCATCGTGCCGGGCACGCGGACATGCGTGGCAATCCACGTCGCCAGGTCGGGCGCATGCGCCTGGGCAAAACCGATCAGCGCTGTACGCACCTTGGCCCCGTTATTGGCGAGGTTGTCGCACGGCATCACCACGAAGGGCGCAATCCCGGCGGTTTGGCGCGCGGCGAGCCCCGCAATGATCCAGCCGATGACGCTGCGCGGTACAGCAGGCGCGGCCAGATCATGGACGATGTCGGGATGCGAGAGGTCGAGCGTGCCGTCCGCCGTGAGGCAATAGCCCTTCTCGGTCACCGTCGTCGTCACCAGCCGCACTGCAGGGTCGGCGAGCAGGGCAAGCGTCTGCTCTGCGTCGTCGGGGCCCAGAAAGCGGCTGTGAGCACCGATGATGCGATAGGCGGGCGCGATGTCGCGGACTGCGAGCGTATAAAGCCCCTGCTGCTCAGCGAGCGCCGCCACCGTACCCGCGCTGCGCAGCGACACCGCAGCAATGCCCCAACCCGGCTCGCCGTCGAGCAGCGTATCGATATAGGCCGCCTGGTGTGCGCGGTGGAAGGCTCCGGGGCCGAAATGGACGATCCCGGTGGTCGGCGGTGCGGTGCGGTTGGGGCGGGCCACCTGTGCTGGCACAGTATCGAACGTGCCATATCCCAAACGCGTCATAAGGTTACGCCCCGCTTCCAGATTGCGATTTCGCGTTCGCCATTACGCTCGGCGGCGGTCGCCGCGCCAGACGCAATCGCGCAGACTTGCGTGGCCAGCGCCTGCGCCACCGTGTCGAAGCCGTGACCGAGAACTTCGCCCGCGTCGAAGTCGATCCAGCCCGGTTTGCGCGTGGCCAACGCGCTGTTCGAGGCGATCTTGATCGTCGGCACCGGGAAGCCGAGCGGCGTTCCCCGCCCAGTGGTGAACAGAATGGCGGTCGCCCCCGCTGCGGCCAGCGCGGTGCAGGATACGGCATCGTTGCCCGGTGCCTCGAGCAAAGTCAGCCCGGCTCCGCCGACGCGCGCGCCATAGGGGATGACGTGGGATACCGGTGCGCGTCCGGCTTTCTGAACGGCCCCCAGCGATTTTTCCTCCAGTGTGGTGATGCCGCCCGCGACATTGCCGGGCGACGGATTCTCCGACACCGGCTCGCCATGGTCGAGGAAATAGCGTTTGAAAGCATTGACCATCGTGACGATGCCGTCGAACACGCTTTCGTCGACCGCGCGGTCCATGAGCAGGCGTTCCGCGCCGAACATTTCCGGGATTTCGGTTAGCAACACGCTTCCGCCTGCCGCGACCACGCGCTCGCTGATGCGGCCGACGAGCGGGTTGGCGGTGAGCCCCGACAAGCCATCGGACCCGCCACATTTCACCCCAAGCACCAGCCGGTCGAGCGCGACGGTGCTGCGTTTGCTGCGTGCGAGCGCGACCAGTTCGGCGACCTTGGCCACGCCCTCGTCAATCTCGTCCCCGGCCAGTTGCGTGACGAGCGTGCGGATGGCGGAACGCCGTTCCTCCGGGATTTCGCGCAGCAAGGCGTCGATCTGGTTCGATTCGCACCCCAGCCCGACGATCAGCACGCCACCGGCATTGGGGTGGCACGCGAGCGCAGCCAGGATGCTGCGCGTACCGTCAAGATCGTCGCCAAGCTGCGAACAGCCAAAGGGATGGGTGAAGGCGTGGACTCCGTCGACGGTGCCGTCGGCGCTCTCGTTCACCAATGCGGCATCGGCCTGCGCGGCGATACGGGTCGCGGTGCGCGCGACGCAGCCGACGGTCGGGAGTATCCAGATTTCATTGCGCGTGGCCACGCGCCCGTCGGCGCGGACATAGCCTTGGAAGCTCGCCGCTTCTTGCGCGTCGCTCGTCGGTGCGGGGGGCTTGGGGGTGAAGTGATAGTCGAGCGTCCCGTCGAGCGCGGTCGCCAGATTGTGCGAATGGACGTGCATGCCGGGCGCGATGGCGACGGTGGCCGTGCCGATCGGAAAACCGAATTTCAGCACGGGCGCGCCCGCGGCGATCGGCGCGATCGCCACCTTGTGTCCGCTCGGTATGGCGACAAGCGCGATGACCTCGTGACCGTCGTAAGTGACGGCATCGCCCGCCGACGCAGGTTCGACCAAGGTCGCGACGCTGTCGTCGGGATGCACCAGAAGGGCTTTTGCCACGCCTCGCTCGCTTATTTTGGGTAACCGGTATCAGCCTCTGCCTCAGGCGCGTATCGCTTGGCAAGGGCACCCATGCTCGCCGTAGCGCGCCGTCGGACTAGCCAAGCCGGTCATCCTGGGTTTAAGCCGATGGCATGAAAAGCACCGGACAACCGACGATCAACGATGTTGCGCGGATCGCGGGCGTTTCCAAAAAGACCGTCAGCCGCGTTATAAACCGCTCGCCCTTGCTCAACGACGATACGCGGCGGCGCGTCGAGGATGTGATCGGTGAACTGGGCTATATTCCCAATCCGCAGGCGCGCGCGCTCGCGCTGCGCCGCAATTTCCTGATCGGGCTCGTCCACGACAACCCCAATGCGCAAATGGTGATGAATGTGCAGCAGGGGATTTTGGAGGCGCTGCACGGCACCGAATTCGAACTGGTGGTGCGCCCGGTCGATCGCGGATCGGCGACGATGCTGGTCGATCTGCGGCATTTCCTCGAACGTCAGCGCCTGTTCGGGCTCGTCCTGCTCCCGCCGATCAGCGAGAATGACACGATTGCCAAATTGTGTGCCGAAATCGGGTGTCGCTATGTCCGCATGGGGTCTGCTCCGCTGGACGATAACGATCATATGGTTGCCTCCAACGATTGCGAGGCGGTGCGAGCCGCGACCGAATATCTGATCGAGCAGGGGCATCGCCGGATTGGCCTGATCGCTGGGCCGCATGGCTTCCGCTCGGCGCGCGAGCGACGTCTGGGCTTCGAAGAAGCGCTGAGCAAAGCGGGCATCGCGCTCCCGCGGAGCATGATCGCCGACGGCAATTACACCTTCGAATCCGGGCTGACCGCAGCAGAGCGCCTGCTCGATCTGATGCCGCGTCCAACCGCGATCTTCGCCAGCAACGATGAAATGGCGGCGGGCGTGATGCATGCGGCACGACAGCGCGGTCTCGACATCCCCAAGGATTTGTCGATCGTCGGCTTCGACGATACGCCCGTTGCTGCACACGTCTGGCCGCCGCTGACCACGGTGCGATGGCCGATTGCATCGATGGCGCGCTCGGCGGCGCTGAAGCTCACGGCGGGGTTGGACGGGGAACAGATTGTCGAGGAACCCTCGCTGTTCCTGTCGACCTTGATTCGGCGTGGCTCGGTGGCGGCACCGAGCATATAGATCATCCACTAACGGGGTTGCGACCCAACCTGACACCGGTTACCAGAGCCCGCATAAAACAGTGCGGGGAGGGAGAATGACAATGGCACGGCCGCTCGACCTGAATCCCGATCGCCTGTTTCCGAGCGATCCAACGACGCGGGCCATTGCGCGCACGCTTTACGCGGAGATCGCGGCGCTGCCGATCGTCAGCCCGCATGGCCACACCGATGCCGGGTGGTTTGCCGACGACACCGCCTGGACCGACGCGACCGCGTTGCTGCTTGCGCCCGATCATTACATTTTCCGGATGCTCTACAGCCAGGGCATCGACCTGGACGCGCTCGCCATTCCGCGTCGCAGCGGCACGCCCGCGACCGATCCGCGCGCCGCATGGCGGTTGTTCGCGCAGAACCTGCATCTGTTTCGCGGCACGCCCTCGCGCATGTGGCTCGACCATGTCTTTGCCGAGGTGTTCAGGTTCGAGGTGGCGCTCGCGGCAGACACCGCCGATCTGTATTTCGATACGATCGCCGAGACGCTGGCCAGTCCGGCTTTCCGCCCGCGCGCGCTGTTCGATCGCTTCAAGATCGACTTTTTGGCGACCACAGAGGGGCCGCAGGACGATCTGGGCGCACATCACCGCATTCGCGCCTCGGGTTGGAGCGGGCGCGTCGTGACGACCTATCGGCCGGACGGCGTCATCGATGTCGAGCATGAGCAGTTCGCCGGCGCAATGGCGCGCTTTGCCGAACTGACCGGCGAAGATGTCTATGGCTGGAAGGGCTATCTTGCCGCGCACCGCAAACGGCGGGCGGATTTCCGCGCGGCGGGGGCGACCGCGACCGATCACGGTCACCCGACCGCCGCGACCGCCAACCTCTCGAACGCCGAGGCCGAGGCGTTGTTCGGCAAGATTGTCGGCGGCACCTGGACCCCCGCGGATGCGGAACTGTTCCGCGCGCAGATGCTGACCGAAATGGCGGCGATGTCGGTTGAGGACGGGATGGTGATGCAGATCCATCCCGGCTCTTTCCGCAACCATAATGCCGGGCTGCTGGCCAGCCACGGACGCGACAAGGGTGCCGACATTCCGATGCGCACCGATTACGTTCACGCGTTGAAACCCTTGCTCGATCGCTTCGGCACCTCGACCGAGCTCTCGATCATCCTCTTCACGCTCGACGAGAGCGTCTACGCGCGCGAACTGGCACCGCTGGCCGGGCATTACCCCTGCCTCAAGCTCGGGCCCGCATGGTGGTTCCATGACAGTCCGGAGGGGATGCGCCGTTTTCGCGAGATGACCACCGAGACGGCGGGTTTCTACAACACGGTTGGTTTTAACGACGATACCCGCGCCTTCCTGTCGATCCCGGCGCGGCACGATGTCGCGCGTCGGATCGATTGCGGTTTTCTCGCGCGCCTCGTGGCCGAGCATCGGCTCGAAGATTGGGAGGCCGCCGAGCTCGCGCACGAGCTGACCAGCGGCCTCGTCCGCCGCGCCTATCGTATCGATTCACCCGAAATCGCCGCCAAAGCGGCCTGACCCCCGGAGAGCCCCCGATGTTCGACCACACCTATTACGCCACCCATCCCGACATGATGGAATGCGTCTCCAATGACGAGCTGCGCGATCGCTATTTGATCCAGGACCTGTTCCGCGCGGGCGAATGCGTGCTGAACTATACCCATGCCGATCGCTTCGTGATCGGGGGCGTGCTGGTGGCGGATGCCGCGGTGAAATTGCCCGACCAGACCGAGCCGGCCTCGGCGGCGGGGCACCCGTTCCTCGAACGGCGTGAGTTGGCGGTGGTCAATGTCGGCAGCGCGGACGGCACCGTCTCTGTCGATGGCGAGGTGTTCACGCTGGGCAACAAGGATTGCCTGTATGTGACGATGGGCGCCAAGGACGTGGTGTTTTCCGGCGAAGGCGCGCGCTTCTATCTGGCGTCGTGCCCGGCGCACAAGGCGTTCGCCACGCGCGTGATTTCGGTAGGCGACGCGACCAAGCTGGAGCGCGGCAGCCTCGAGGAATCGAACGAGCGCACGATCTACCAGATGGTCATCCCCGGCATTTGCGACAGCGCGCAATTGGTGATGGGGCTGACGGTGCTGAAGCCGGGTTCGGTGTGGAACACGATGCCGCCGCACATTCACGAGCGGCGCAGCGAAATCTATTTCTACTTCGAACTGGATGGGCCGAACGACCGCGTGTTCCATTATATGGGCGAGGGCGAAGCGCTGCGGCACATCGTGATGGCCAATGAAGAGGCGGTGATTTCGCCGCCCTGGTCGGTGCATATGGGCTCGGGCACCAAGGCCTATGCTTTCATCTGGGCGATGGCGGGCGAGAATCAGGATTATACCGATATGAGCGTGCTGGATATTTGCCAGCTGGCGTGAAGCTCCCCTCCCGCGCGCGGGAGGGGCTGGGGGAGGGCAGCGCGCAGGTCCTCTCCATTCCCTCCCCTAACCCCTCCCGCAAGCGGGAGGGGAGAAGGACCGAGATATGAACAATCCCTTCGATCTCTCCGGCAAGGTCGCCGTCGTCACCGGGGCCAATACCGGCATCGGTCAGGCGATCGCGCTGGCGCTTGCTGCGGCGGGGGCGGACATCGCCTGCGTCGGCCGAACCCCGGCGGACGACACCGTGCAACAGATCCGCGCGCTGGGTCGTCGCGCCGAGATCATCTCGGCCGATCTTTCCACGATCGAGCCTGTGCAGAGGGTTGTGGATGAAGCTGTGGATAAGCTGGGCGGGCTCGACATCCTCATCAACAATGCCGGGATCATCCGCCGCGCCGACGCGGTCGATTTCAGCGAGGACGATTGGGATGCGGTGATCGACACCAATCTCAAATCGGTGTTTTTCCTGTGCCAGGCGGCCGGGCGGCACATGATCGCGCAAGGGTCTGGCAAGATCGTCAACATCGCGTCGATGCTGACCTTTCAGGGCGGCATTCGCGTGCCGAGCTATACCGCGTCGAAGAGCGGCATTGGCGGGCTGACCAAGCTGCTTGCCAATGAATGGGCGGGCAAGGGCATCAACGTCAACGCGATTGCGCCGGGTTATATCGCGACCAACAATACCGCCGCGCTGCAAGCCGATGAGAACCGCAACCGTTCGATCCTGGAGCGCATTCCGGCGGGCAAATGGGGCGATCCCTCCGACCTTGGTGGTGCGGCAGTGTTCCTGTGCAGCCGCGCGGCGGATTATGTGCAAGGGCATATTCTGGCGGTCGATGGGGGCTGGCTGGCGCGATAAGGGAAGAACGGACCCTCACCCTTCCCACCCGGCGGTGCCGGGCGGGCCCCTTCCCTCTCCCGGTGGGAGAGGGAGGGAGGCGCGAAGCGCCGGAAGGGTGAGGGTGACGTTGAGGGGATTTGCATGAGTACGTTTCTGGCTTTCGGGGAAATCATGCTGCGCCTCTCGCCGCCGGGGCGCGAGTTGCTGTTGCAGACGCCCAGGCTCGACGTGTGGGTTGCCGGGGCCGAGGCCAATGTTGCGGGGGCGCTGGCGCGGCTCGGACACGATGTCGCCTTTGCCAGCGTGGTACCCGACAACGATCTGGGGCGGGCGGCGCTGACCTATTTGCGCGGTGCCGGTGTCGCGACCGCCGGTATCCAGCTCCGCGGGGACCGCATGGGGCTGTATTTCGTGACCTCGGGGGCAGGGCTGCGCGCGACCGAGGTGATTTACGATCGCGCCGGGTCGTCCTTCGCCGAGATGCCGAGCGACGCCTGGGATTGGGACACGCTGCTGCATGGCGTCGATCGGCTGCATCTGTCGGGCATTACCCCGGCACTAGGGCCGGTGCCCGCCGCGAGCGCGATTGCGGCGGCGCAAGCCGCGGCTGCGCGCGGGATTGCGGTGTCGTTCGACGGCAATTGGCGCGGCAAATTGTGGGAGCGCTGGGATAGCGATCCGCGCGGCATCCTGACGCAACTCGTCGCCGAGGCGGATTTGCTGTTCGGCAACCACCGCGACATCGCCTTGCTGCTCGGCCGCGATTTTGGCGGCGAAGGCGAGGGGCGGCGGCGCGAGGCGGTCGATGCCGCCTTCGCGGCGTTCCCCAAGCTCCAGACGATCGCCTCCACCGCGCGGCATGTCGAGCATGTCGATCTCCACCGACTGTCGGCGCGGGTCGATACCCGGACAGAATCGGCGCAGACCGAGGAAGTCGTGCTCGCCGGAATCGTCGACCGGATCGGCGGCGGCGATGCGTTTGCGGCGGGCGTACTGCACGCGCTGCGCCGGGGCGGCGACAGTGCCGAGGCGGCACGCACCGGGCTTGCGCTGGCCGCGCTGAAACATTCCCTTCCAGGCGATGCCAGCCTGTTCCGCCAGGCCGATATCGACGCCTATCTCGCAGGCGGGCTGGATGTCCGGCGCTGAGCTGACCCGCCGCGCGCTGATAGGCAGCGGCGCGGCAGCGCTGGCCGCAGCCACCACACCGTTGCGCGCCGCGCGGGCCCCGCAGGTTGCGTGCGCGGCGGGGCGATTCATCGGTACGACAGAGGCGAACGGGATCCGCGCCTATCGCGGCATCCGCTACGGGCGGGCCGAACGCTTTCGCGCACCGACGCCGTTCGTGTACGGGCCTGCGCCGCATCCAGCCGACAGCTTCGGTCCGGTCGCCCCGCAAGCTGGCAGCGTTTATGGCCCGCAAAGCGAGGATTGCCTGTTCCTCAACATCTGGACCGCGCGGCCCGATCGCGCGGCCAAACTACCGGTGATGCTCTACATTCATGGTGGGGCCTATTCCGGCGGCAGCGTAACCGATCCGCTCAATGATGGCGCGGCACTGGCGGCGCGTGGCGATGTCGTGGTGGTGACGGTCAACCACCGGCTCAACGCGCTGGGCTATCTCTATCTCGCGCGGCTCGACTCGCGTTTCCCCGATAGCGGCAATGCCGGGCAGCTCGACCTGATCCTCGCGCTCAAATGGGTGCGTGACAATATCGCGGCGTTCGGCGGTGATCCGGCGCGGGTGATGGTGTTCGGCCAGTCGGGCGGAGGCGCGAAGATCGCGACGATGCTGGGGATGCCCGCGGCGCACGGGCTGTTCCACCGCGCGGCCACGATGAGCGGGCAGCAAGTGACCGCTTCGGGGCCGCTCAACGCCACTGCGCGGACGCGGGCGTATCTCGCGCGGCTCGGGGTGGACACGCGCGAGCTGTCGCCGCTGCTGGCGATGCCGCAGGAGCGCCTCGTCGCCGCACTCGACACGGCCGACCCGATCCTTGGCGGCGGCGTTTATTTCGGGCCGGTGCTCGATATGAAGTGGCTCGCGCGGCATCCGTTCTGGCCCGATGCCAACCCGCAAGGCCTCGATATTCCGCTGATCCTGGGCAATGTCCGAGACGAGACCCGTGGCTTTCTCTCACCCGATTCGGACAAGGTGCGCGGGCTCAACTGGGATAATGTCGCCGCGCGAATCGCACCGGAATTGCGGATCGACATTCTGCCCGAATGGGTGGTCGAACAGTATCGCGCGCACTTCCCGGCATGGTCGCCGACCGAGGTATTTTACGGCGCGACCACCGCTGGGCGGAGTTGGCGCGGACAAGTGATCGAGGCCGAGGCACGCGCAAGCGCCGGGGCTCCGGCCTTTGTCTATCAAGTCGATTTCACGTCGCGCCTCGACCCCCGACGCGGGGCCTTTCACACCATCGACATTCCGCTGGTCTTCGGCACGATTGGCGCGAAGGGCTCGCAAACCGGGACGGGGGCGGATGCGCAGGCAGCGTCGCGGGCGATGCAGGACAGCTTCGTCGCCTTCGCCCAAGCCGGGGACCCCAATCATGCCGGGCTTCCGCAATGGGCCCGCTACGATCTTTCGCGACGCGCGACGATGGTGTTCGATTCAATACCCCATAGCGAGGACGATCCCCGCCGCTGGCAGCGCGAACTGTTCGCCCGCATTCCCTATATTCAGCCGGGCACTTAAGCCAAAAAGCCGATTGACACCGGTTACCAAACGCGACATTTAGGCGTCAGGATGAGTTGCCGAAGAGCGACCATCGGGCAGGAGAGGAGCGATGCGCCGCAAAAGTGCACCTTTCCCTTCCTCTGCTCGCCATTCCGCCGCCAATTTGCAGGCGCGGCATGGCTACCGGTGTCAATCGGCGTCGCGCGACAGCGACGCCCAGGGGGGATGAAGAATGCGCAAGATTTCTGCGGCAGCGACGGTGCAGCACGGTGTCTCGGTAGGCGCGCTTGCGCTCGCACTGTTCTTGCCAAGCGTTGCCTTGGCGCAGACCGAGCCGACGCCGTCCGCGCCTCCGGCCAGCGAGGATACGGGGCAGGACATCGTGGTGACCGGCTTCCGCCAGTCGCTCCAGGCGGCGCTCAACGTAAAGAAAAACTCGGTCGCAGCGGTCGATTCGATCGTCGCCGAGGACATCGCCAAATTCCCCGACCAGAACCTTGCCGAATCGCTGCAGCGCATCCCGGGCATTTCGATCCAGCGCGATGGTGGCGAAGGGCGTGCGATCACCGTGCGCGGGCTTGGCGCGCAATTCACCCGCGTCCGCGTGAACGGTATGGAAACCGTCGCGACCTCGACCGACGGTGCCAGCGCCAACCGCGACCGCGCGTTCGACTTCAACGTATTCGCGTCCGAATTGTTCAGTTCGCTGGTGGTCCATAAGACCGCCGAAGCGTCGCTCGACGAAGGGTCGTTGGGCGCGGTCGTCGATCTCAACACGGGCAACCCGCTTGGCGGCAAAAAGGCGGGTTTCTCGGGCGCGCTGTCGGTGCAGGGGTCGTATAACGACCTCGCCAAGACGCTCGGGCCGCGCGTCGCCGGGCTGCTGTCCTGGCGGAACGAGGCGGGCACCTTCGGCGCGTCGGTTTCCGCCGCGTATTCGAAGGTCAACACGCTCGAACTCGGCAACAACACGACACGCTGGGCGCAGGCCCAGTTCGACTCGGTTGACGGTACGCCGTGTTATTACAACACCACCGGTTCGGGAGCGGCGCAGGCCTTTACCACGCCTGCGGCCAATAGCGGCGGCGTCTATCGGCAAAGCGCGGCGTGCGACAAGGCAGCGCAGGCCTTCCATCCGCGAATTCCGCGCTACGGTGTGATCAAGCATGATCGCGAACGCCTGGGCATCACTGCCAGCGTGCAGTTCGCGCCGACCGACAAGACCAAGATCTCGATCGATGGCCTCTACTCCAAGTTCAAGGAAACCCGCGAGGAGGAATGGCTGGAGGTGCTGGCGCGCAGCAACGAGCGCTCGATCGACCTCGTCAATCCGGTCTACGATGCGAACAATAACATCGTCTCGGCGACGCTGAACGATGCATATAATCGCAACGAGCATTATCTGCGCAAATCGAGCACCGAATTCTATCAGATCGGCGGCACCTGGGATCAGGACGTAACCGACAAGTTCCGCTTCACTTTGTTGGGCGGGCTGTCGAAATCGGATGCGAATATCCCGGTCGAGACGACCATCCTGCTGGACAACAAAGCGGCGCAGGGCTTCAAATACGACTATACCAACATGTCGAACCCCACGCTGAGCTATGGCAGCAGCGTGACCGACCCGAGCGCCTACCAGCTTTCCGAAATTCGCGATCGTCCGTCGGAGACCGTCAACAAATTCCGTACCGTGCAATTGCGCACCGAATGGGACGTGGCCGATGGCTTCCAGATCAAGGCGGGGGGCGTCTACCGCAAGTTCACCTTCGACACCGTGGGCTTCACCCGCGATACCGTGGTGTGCGGCAATGGCGGCAAGGATCTGGTGCTCGGCACGCTGACCTGTTCGCCATCCTCGCAATTCGGGTCGGGCGCGGTTTACGGTTTCCCGGTGACGGCGGCGCTGACCGATCTGGTCAATCTGGGTTCGGCCGGGCAGCCGTCCGGCGCGACCTCGCAATATGTCGTTGCCAACATCCCGGCGGCGGCGACCCTGACCAACCTGTATAATCGCGCGCTGGTCGTCGATGCCGGCAATACCCGCAGCGTTTCGGAAAAGGTGACGGGCGGGTATCTGGAATTCGATACCAAGGGCGCGCTCTTCGGGCTGAACTATGCGTTCAATGCCGGGGTGCGGTATGTCCATACCGACCAGAGCTCGACCGGTCTTGTCAGCGGCACCGCCGCCACGGTCCAGCGCTCGTACGACGATTGGCTGCCGGCGCTCAACGTGGCCTTCTATCCGACCGACAAGATCATCGTGCGCGGCGCGGTCGCCAAGGTGATGACGCGGCCGACGCTGGGCAACCTTACGCCGGGCGGTACGGTGGACGGGTTCAACTACAAGATCAGCAACGGCAACCCGTTCCTCGATCCGTTCCGCGCGACGGCGTATGATATCGCGCTGGAATGGTATTTCGCACCCCAGTCGATCGCGTCGATCGCCTTGTTCAAGAAATCGATCGACAGCTTCCCGGTGTCGAACACGCTGACCCAGACCTTCGCCTCGACCGGATTGCCGAAATCGGTCTTGCCGCCCAGCTCGCCGGCCTACATCAATTTCGATCCCAACCAGCTCTACACGGTCAGCACGACGGTGAACGGCACCGGTGCGTCGCTGAAGGGCATCGAGCTGTCGGTGCAGGCACCGTTCAAGTTCCTGCCCGGCTTCCTCAAGAATTTCGGCGGCATTGCGAACGCGACGTTCATCGACAGCAGCGCGACCTACGGCGTGGTTGGGCCATCCAGCCTGGTCTGCGCGACGCAGTTCACCTGCAAGCTCGTTGCGCCGACTGCGGTGCAGCGGACCTCGACGCTGTTCGGCCTGTCGAAGAAAGCGTTCAATGGCACGCTCTATTATGAGGACGCCAAGTTCAGTGCGCGCGGTTCGATCAGCTATCGCGGGCCCTATGTCGACCAGAATAGCGGCACCGGCAACGTGTTCGAAGGCTATGCCGCGACCACCAATTTCGACGCCTCGGTGCGCTATCGCCTGACCAAATGGCTTGAGGTTTCGGTCGAGGGCACCAACCTGACCGACACCTATCGCTATCGCTACACCGATGTCGATGCGAACCGGAATTATGAGAACAACCATTTCGGCCGCACCATTCTGTTCGGCGCGCGTGTGAAGATGTAAGCTTGGAAGACCCTTCCTCCCCGTTCGGGCGTTGCCAAAGCTATGGCGACGCCCGTTCGTTTTTCCGGAGAATGCCCGTGATCGACCGTCGCAGCGCCATCCTCGGGACACTGGCGAGCGGGTGGGCGGCGCGCGGGCTTGCGCAGACGCCGCCGCCACGGGTTGGCGGTGCCGCACCGGCGACGGCGCTGCCCGAACCCGACGAAACGTTGGACCTGTGGCCCAAGGGCGCGCCGGGCGCGCCGCCGACGCTGCCGGTGGAGACCGTCGACGAGCGCAGCAAGGATCGCACGCTGAACGACCGTGCGGTGCAGGGCATCAGCCGTCCGCGCCTGGTCGTGTTCCGCCCGGCGACCCCCAATGGCGCGGCGTTACTGGTGACGCCGGGCGGGGGCTATCGCCTAGTGGTGATCGACAAGGAAGGCTATGAGATCGGGCGCTGGCTCGCGGCGCGCGGTTTTACCGTGTTCGTGCTGTTCTATCGGCTGCCGGGGGATGGCTGGGCGGCCGGACCGGACGTGGCGCTGGCCGACGCGCAGCGCGCGATGCGGCTGATCCGCGCGCGGGCGGCGGACTATGGCATCGTGCCCGAGCGCGTCGGCGCGATGGGCTTTTCGGCGGGCGGGCATGTCTGCGGCGATCTGGCGACGCGCTTCGACGCTGCGGTCTATGCGCCGGTCGATGCCGCCGACCGCCTGAGCGCGCGTCCGTGCCTCGCCGCGCCGATCTACGCCGTGCAGGCGATGACGGCGGACCTCGCCCATGCTGGCTCCCGCGCGCTGCTGCTGGGGCCATCGCCGAGCGCGGCGCTGGAACGGGCGCACTCGACCGCCGCCAACGTGTCGCCACGCACGCCGCCCTGCTTCCTGCTCCATGCCGAGGATGATGGGGTGGTGAAGGTGGAGAACACGCTGGCGTTTCGCGCGGCGTGCGTGCGCGCGGGCGTGCCGGTGGAGATGCATCTGTTCGCCCAGGGCGGGCACGGCTTTGGCCTGCGCGGCACGGTGGGCAAGCCGGTGGCGGCGTGGCCGGAGTTGTTCTTGAGCTGGGCGCGGACGCAGGGGTTTGGGTGACGCCTCCTCATAGGAATTTCGCGCGAGGGTTGGGTGGCTCGGCTGCCGCTTCTCAAACCCTTCCCGAGAAACAAGACTTGCCCCGGTGCCGATGGACCTGCCCTGCGCTGGCCGAGCGGTGTCGCTCGGCGAGGCGGGGGGATCATGCGAGATAGGTTCGCACGGCGTTTCTTTGAACTATCCCCTTCCGTTCGTTTCGAGCATCGTCGAGAAACCCGGCACAGCGCATGTGGCTGTTTCTCGACTTCGCTCGAAACGAACGGGTTACGGTAGTGTGATCGCCCTGTTGAGGGTCACCCCATCAAAAGCCCATGCTCGATCTTCGGCAGCACGTGCCGCGCGAACAGATCGGCTTCGGCTGCGTGGGGGTAGCCCGAGAGGATGAACGCTTCGATGCCCATGGCGCGGTACGCGTCGAGCTTGGCGAGCACTTGATCGGGATCGCCGACGATCGCAGCGCCACAGCCCGAGCGGGCGCGGCCGATGCCGGTCCATAGGTTCGCCTCGGCATAGCCGTCATCGCCCGCATTTTCGCGCAGCGCGGCTTGCGCGGCGACGCCCGCCGATTGCGAATCGAGCGACTTGGCGCGGATCGCGGCACCTTCGGCGGCGTCGAGCTTGGAGAGCAGGCGGTCGGCGGCGGTGCGCGCTTCGGCTTCGCTCTCGCGCACCACGACATGCGCACGGTAACCGAATTTCAGCGTGCGGCCATAAGCGGCGGCGCGCGCGGTCATGTCGGCGATGATCGCGGCGACGGCCTCCTGTCGGTCGGGCCACATCAGGAACACGTCGGCACCCTTGGCGGCGGCGTCGCGCGCATCGGGCGAGAGGCCGCCGAAATAGAGCAAGGGCGCCTTGCCCGAGACGGTACGCAAGCGCGGCGGATCGACCTTCAGTTTCCAGAACTCACCATCATGGTCGAGCGGCTGGCCGTTGAGCAGCGTTTTCAGGATGTGCATCGCCTCGACCGTGCGCGCGTAGCGCGGGGCGGAGGCGAGCGTTTCGCCGGGCATCTCAGACGAGATGATGTTGACGCGCAGGCGACCGCCCAGCATCTGGTCGATCGTCGCGATCTGGCGGGCGAGTTGCGGCGGCCAGCTTTCGCCGACGCGCACCGCCATCAGTAGTGCGATGCGGCGCAGGAGCGGCGCGATGCCGGCGGCAAAGGCGGTGGTGTCGATGCCCAGCGCATAGCCCGAGGGCAGCAGGATATTGTCGAAGCCGCCGGTCTCCGCCTGCAGCACGATGTCGCGGCAATGCGCCCAGCTCGATTGCAAATGCGCATCGGGGACGCCGAGAAACTCGTAATCGTCATCGCACAAAGCGGAAAACCAGCTGATTTCGCAAGGCGGCAGCGCGGTCATGGCAGGCGCTCCCCGCGCGACGCGACCAGCACGTCATACCAGCTCTGGCGGGTGAAGCGGACCTTATAGACCTCGGCGATCTCGGCGATGCGCGCGAGATTCTGCGTGCCGACGATCGGGATCGGGCGCGCGGGGTGCGCCATGATCCAGGCATAGGCCGCCGCGGCGCGGGAAACGCCGGCCTCCTGGGCTGCGACATCGAGCGCGACCGCGACGGCTTTCGACCGGTCGTCCTCGGGCGCGCCGATCCGTCCGCCGCCGAGCGGCGACCAGGCGAGCACGGCGATATCGCGCTCCATCGCCAGATCGAGCAAGCCGTTTTCGATTGGCCCGAGTTCGAGCGGCGACAGTTCGGGCTGGAGGCTGGCGAGCGGGATCGTCAGGAAGGATTCGAGCGCGCGCGTTTGCGCCAGCGTGAAGTTCGAGACGCCGACCGCGCGGACCTTGCCGGCGCGGACCATGTCTTCCAGCGTGCGCGCGACTTCCTGCGGGTGGGCGAGGATGTCGGGGCGGTGGATCTGGTAGAGATCGACCTGATCGACCCCGAGCCGGGTGAGCGAGGCGTCGAGCGCTTGGCCGAGATACGCGGCGCTTTGGTCATAGGGGAATGGCGGGCGGATGCCGCCCTTGGTCGCCAGCACCATCTGCGCGGCGAGGCCGGGGGCTTCGGCAAGCACTTGCCCCAGCAGCAGTTCGGCATCGCCAAAGCCGTCGGCACCATCGAAGCCGTAAATGTCGGCGGTGTCGAACAGCGTCACCCCGGCGGCGAGCGCCGCCTCGATCCGTGCGCGCGCTTCCGCTACCGTCGCATTGGCGAAACGCCACATGCCCCAGGCGATCGGGCTGACCTGCACTCCGCTCTTGCCGAGGGCGCGCAATTCGGGTGTAAGTATGATTTCAGACATCGTTGTCATATAGAGGCGAAGACCTTAATGGAGCAAGTGCGTTACGGTCTGGTCGGCACCGGCATGATGGGGGTCGAGCATATCACCAACCTGGCGATTACGCCGGGGGCGGTGGTGACCGCGATTGCCGATCCGGTGGCGGAATCGATCGGTTGGGCGACGGCGGCGCTGGGCGATCGTGCGGGCGCGGCGGCGGTGTTCGGCTCGGTCGAGGCGCTGGCGGCGAGCGGGCTGTGCGACGCGGTGATCGTGGCGAGCCCCAATTATACGCACCGCCGCGTGCTCGAGCCGTTGTTCGATGCCGGGCTCCACATCCTGTGCGAAAAACCGCTGGCGACGACGCTCGACGATTGCCGCTGGGTGGTGGCGCGCGCCGCGCAGAGCGACCGCGTGTTCTGGACGGCGATGGAATATCGCTACATGCCGCCTGCCGCCGCCTTTATCGAGGAGATCAAAGGTGGCGCGATCGGGCGGTTGCAGATGCTGTCGATCCGCGAGCATCGCTTCCCGTTTCTGGTCAAGGTGGCCGACTGGAACCGCTTCAGCCGCAACACTGGCGGCACGATGGTCGAGAAATGCTGCCATTTCTTCGACCTGATGCGGCTGATCACCGGCAGCGAGGCGGTGCGCGTCTATTGTTCGGGCGCGATGGACGTGAACCATGTCGATGAGCGTTATGGCGGCGAGACGCCCGACATTATCGACAACAGCTATACGACTGTGGATTTCGCGAACGGCGTGCGTGCGTTGCTCGACCTGTCGATGTTTGCCGATGGCGCGGAGAATCAGGAAGAGATTACCGCCGTGGGGGACGCAGCCCGGCTCGACGTGCTGATCCCGGAAGGCGCTTTGGTGCATTCCCCGCGCGTCGGCTTCCGCAACGCCAAGCAGGTGACGCGGCGCGTGATCGAGGTCGACCAGGCCGCGCTGGATGCGGGGAGCCATCACGGTTCGACCTTCTACCAGCATCAGCGCTTCAACGCTGCGGTGCGCGGGGCGGGGCCGGTCGAGGTCACTGCGCGCGATGGCATGATGGCGGTCGCGATCGGCACCGCCGCCGAGATCAGCGCACGCGAACATCGGATGGTGGAGATGGCCGAACTGGGGTTCTGACGCCAAGCCGAGCTTTACGGCGGACAAGTATGACAGCGATGTCCGATCCGCGAAAAGAATAATACCCATCGCCAAGATGGGATTTCGAAGGAGGGATAGGATGAAAGCACTTTACCTGACGGGTGCGGCTGCGCTCGCGCTGGTGGCGGCCTCGCCGGGTTCCGCACAGACTGCGCCCGCGGCTGCGTCAGCGAACCAGCAAGCAGAGGGCGACCCCGGCGACATCATCGTTACCGCGCAGAAGCGCTCCGAGCGTTTGCAGGACGTGCCCCTCGCGGTCACCGTTATCTCGGGTGATGCGATCGCCGCGCAGGGCAAGACCAGCCTTGAGGGCGCGCAATATCTGGTGCCGTCGCTCAATTTCCTGAAATCGGGCACGACGCTCAACCAGTCGCTGTTCCTGCGCGGGGTCGGCACCTCGACCTTCTCGATCGCGGGCGAGCCGTCGATTTCGACCGTGGTCGACGGCGTGGTGTACAGCCGCGCGGGCGAAGCGTTTGGCGACCTGGTCGATGTCGACCAGATCGAAGTGCTGCGCGGGCCGCAAGGCACGCTGTTCGGCAAAAATGCGAGCGCCGGCGTCATCAACATCATCTCGAAAAAGCCCACCAGCACGTTCGGCGGCTATGTCGAGGACGGGTTCTTCAGCGACAGCGAATATCGCGCGCGCGCCGCGCTCAATGTGCCGCTGGGCGAGCATGTGCGCTCGCGCCTGACCGGCTTCTACACCAATTATGACGGCAACATCCGCAACGTCACCACTGGCAAGCTGGTCAACGGCTTCGAACATTATGGCGGGCGCTTGCAGGTCGATGCCGATGCCGGGCCCAATGTGAAACTCGCCTTCATCGCCGATTATCACCGCAACAATGACGATTGCTGCGGTGAAGTGATAGCGACCGGTCCGATCAACACCGCGACGGGTGCGGTCACCACCAATGCGTCCACAGCAGCGCTGCCAACGCCACGCGGAACCGACACCCGCGAACTCGCGCAGAATCTGACGACGCGGACCAAGGAAACCGGCTACGGCTTCTCGCTCCAGGCCGATATTCAGGCGGGGACGCAGACGGTCACTTCCATCACCGCCTATCGCAATTACAAGAATACCGAGATCCGCGACGGCGACTTCCTGCCGGCCGCCTATATCGGCTTCAACCAGCTTCACGATTTCGGGCCACAGACTGGCGACACGTTCAGCCAGGAAATCCGGCTGACCTCGCCGGGGCACCAGTTCCTCACCTATGTGCTGGGCGCATATTATTCGCGTGCGGCGAGCGAGCGCATCTTCACGCGCAACGATCAGGTCTGCACGTCGGCGGTGACGCCCGCGCCGACCGCGCTGACGCCGTGTTCAAGCGCGTCCGCCAACCCCTCGACCTTTCCGACCGGCACCGCCGATTTCGGCTCGGTGTTCAAGAATGTCGCGCTGTTCGGACAGGGGACGCTCAACATCAGCGAGCGCTTCCGCGTGATCGGTGGCTTGCGCTATACGGTCGACCAGCTCGACGTGTTCCATTCGCGTGCCACCACACTGGCGGGGCCGGGGATCAACGCCAATTTCGATCAGGGCGTGTATAACGAATATATCCGGCTGGTTGCGCTGGGGGTTTCGCCGACGACAGCCGCGCCGCAGGCGGTGAGCGCTTCTAACGGCGTGCCGTTCCGCGCCAAGGCGACCAATGAGAACCTGTCGGGCAAGGCAGGCGTGCAGTACGATATTTCGCATGGCTCGACGGCGTATGCGACCTATGCGCGCGGCTATAAGGGCCCGGCGTTCAACGTGTTCTACAATCTGACCGCGACCGGCACCAATGTGATCGCGCCGGAAACCTCCGATTCCTATGAGATCGGGCTGAAGAACACGCTGCTCGGCGGCAAGCTGACGCTCAACCTCGCCGCATTCTACGCCAAATATAAGAATTTCCAGGCGAACAATCCGGATCTGGTCGCGGGCGTGGTCGTCACGCGCTTCACCAATGCCGGCGACGTGTCGACCCGCGGGGTGGAACTCGATGCCACGCTGCGGCCGGTGCGCGACCTGAGCATCACCGGCGGTGCTGCCTATACCGACGCGCATGTCGACAAGTTCAACGCCCCCGCTGGTTCGGCGACGATTCCGGCGGGCACGCCGCTTGGCTTTGCGCCAAAGTGGAAGGGCAATGTCAGCGTCGATTATCGGCTGCGCACCGGCGGCTTTGCCGATGTGCTGCTGGGGGCGCAGGGATCGTATCAGAGCAGCGAGCTCGGGCTGTTCTCGGCCGATGCGGTGCAGCGGCAGTTGGGGACGATCGGGGCGTACAGCCTGGTCAACCTCAGTGCCGGTCTGGTCAGCAAGAACGATCGCTACAAATTGACCTTCCAGGTGCGCAATCTGTTCGACAAGAGCTTTGCTGCGGCGATCGCCAATGGTGGACCGGGACAGGCCTATCGCTACCAGATCCCGCGCGATGCCGATCGCTACTTCGGCGTGACCGGGCGGGTGAATTTCTGAGCCTTTGATCCTCCCCGTGCGGGGAGGATCACGGTGTCGGCCTGATCACCGGGATCAGGAGGTGTATCGCGAGCAGCGCGACGAGATACGACCCCGCGCAGATTGCCAGCGCGGGGGCGTAACCCCAGCCGTGCGACAGCGCGTAGACCTGAAACTGGATCATCCCGATCGAGCACAAATTGCCGCAAAAGGCGGCGATGCCGATGCGGGAGCCAACCGCGCGGGCGGGGGTAATGTCGGTCGTTACGCCGAACACGTTGGTCGAAAAGCCCTGATGCGCGAACAGCACCAAGCCGAGGAGCAACGCCGCGACCCATGGATTGTCGACCGACTGGACGAATATCACTGGCAGCACGAGCAGCGCATAGCCGAGCATCGTCAGCTTGCGCGCGCGGTTGACGCTCCACCCGTGCGCGATCAGCCGTGTCGGCAAATAGCCGCCGGTCAGCGCGCCGCACGCCGCCATCCCGTAAACCAAGGCGATCGGCAGTCCGAGCGTGCCCTGTGGCAGGTCGAACAGCCGGTGGAACAGATCGGGCAGCCACAGCAACATGAAGAACCACACCTGATCCGACAGCACCTTGGCGATGGCGATCGCGGCGGTCTCGCGTGAGCGCAGGATGCTGAGCCACGGCACGGGGGCGGGTGCCACTGCGTCGAGCGCGATGGGCTTGATGCGGATCGCGAACCATATCGCCACCCACACGACACCAAGCCCGCCCGCGACCAGGAAGGCCGCCTGCCAGCCATAAGCGACGGCAAGCGCGGGGATGAATAGCGGCGTGACGATCGCGCCGATATTGGGTGCGATGTTGCCGATGCCCAAGGCGATCTGCCGGTCCTTATGGTTGAAATAGGTCGCTGCGGTCTTCACCGCGGCCGGCGTGCCCACCGATTCGGCGATGCCGAGCACGATGCGCGCGGCGAAGAAAGCGGGGACGGTCGCGGCAAAGGCATGCGCCATGCCAGCCAGGCTCCAGACCAGCACGCCGAGCGCGAAGCCCAGGCGCAGGCCGACGCGATCGAGGAACCAGCCGGTGCCCAGAAAGGCGAAGGCGGTCGCCACCTGGAAGGCGGTGCCGAGATTGGCGTAATCCTGGTTGGACCAGCGGAATTGCGCTTCCAGGGTGGGTTTGAGCAGCGCCAGGATCTGGCGGTCGACATAATTGAGCATCACCGCGACGAACACCATCGCGACGATGATCCAGCGTGCTGCGCCGCCGCGTAGTGCCATTGATCCGCTCCCGGCTTTATGGAGACAGCGTTGTCACAGAAGGTGGGGTTCGGCTAGGTCCAAAAGGTGCTGGCACCGGGCTTGTCCCAAGCGCGACCGGGCGGCAAGAGGTGCCGTGCGGTGTGCGGCACGGTGGCCCCCGGGACAAGCCCCGGGTGACGGAAGAGGCGGCAAAGACGATGGCGATTTCCCGGCAAACCCGCCCGCTTCCGATGGCTGCCGACCTGTATGGCGATTTGTACGGTGCCATCGAGACCGCGCCCAAGCATGACTGGCGCGGCTATGCCCCCGGGCTGGTGGTGGTGCTGATGGGTACGCTGGCCGCCGGGTTCCTGTCTGATCATTATGGCGTGCCGCTGACGCTGATGGCGTTGCTGATCGGCCTGTCGCTCAATTTCCTCAGCGCCGATGGGCGACTGACGCCGGGGCTGGCCTTTGCCTCGCGCTCGCTGTTGCGCTGGGGGATCGTGCTGGTCGGAGTGCGGGTGACGGCGGGGCAGATCGTCGCGCTTGGGCCGGTTGCCTTGCTGTGCGTCGTGGGCATCGTCGCGGCGACGATGGCAGCGGGGGTGTTTGCGGCGCGGCGCTTCGGCTTCGATACCGCCTTCGGGTTGCTGGCGGGGGGATCGGTGGCGATTTGCGGCGCGTCGGCGGCGATGGCGCTGGCGACGACCCTGGGCGAAAAACGCACCACTCAGGCGCAACTGACGCTGGTGCTGGTCGGCATTTCGGCGATGAGTGCCTCGGCGATGATGCTGTATCCGCTGGTGGCACATGCCTTCCACATGAGCGACCTGAAGGCCGGGTTCCTGCTGGGCGCGTCGATCCACGATGTCGCACAGGCGTTGGGCGCGGGCTATTCCTATTCGGACGGAGCCGGGGCGATCGCGGCAATCGTCAAGCTGACGCGCGTGGCCTTGCTGGCTCCGGTGCTGGCGGTGGTGGCGATGGGCCTGGCGCGCTGGGGTGGCGGCGGCGAGGGACACGCCAAGGGGCCGGGCGTGCCGTGGTTTGTGATTGGGTTCTTCGTGCTGGCCGGAATCAATTCATTCGGCGTGATCCCGGCGGTGGTCGCGACCGGCGCGGAGCGGGTTGCGGCGGCAATGTTGGCAGCGGCGGTGACGGCGACCGCGATCCGCTCACCTTTGTCGCAATTGTTGGAAGCGGGGCCCAAGCCGTTGCTGGTGATTTTGGCGGCGACCTTGGTGGCGTTCGGCCTGGCGCTGGCGGCGGCGCTACTGTTGATCGGGTGATCGTTTTGCGCTGCCTCCCCTCCTCGGAAGGGAGGAAATGCCGCGCTTATTGTGTTGCCGCGGGCCCGGTCGATTCGCGCACGATCAGCTCATAGCCGACTTCGCGGCGTTCGACCGGTGCATGCGCGGGCGCGAGCAGCAGGTCCGCTGCCTGATACGCCATTTGCCGGGTCGGTTGGCGGATGGTGGTGAGCGGGGGCCAGACGAAGCCTGCCAGCGCGGTGTCGTCAAAGCCCGCGATCGAGAGCTGCCCCGGTACGGACAGGCCATAGCGATGCGCCGTCGTCAGCGCCCCCGCCGCCATGTCGTCGCTCGACGCGAACACGGCGCTTGGCGGTTCGGCGAGCGACAGCAGCGCCGCCGCCGCCGCCGCGCCGGAGGCGAAATCATAGCTGCCCTCGCGGACCAGCACGGGATCGAAGGCAATGCCCTGCTGCCCGAGCGCAGACGCATAGCCCTGCAAGCGCTGGCCGCTGGTGGCATAGCTCGGATGCCCGGCGATGAAGCCGATCCGCCGGTGTCCGAGCGACAGCAGGTGCGCGGTCATCGTCGCGGCGGCGGCAGCGTTGTCGATGAAGGTCGAGGGGGCGAGATCGAGCGCGCTCCCCGGCGAAACCCGCACGAACCGCACCCCGCGCCGTTGGAGCAAGTCGAGCACGTGCGGATAGTCCGATACGGGCGGGGTCAGAATCAGGCCATCGACATGCGTGGCGTCGACCAGATTCTCGATATCGTCGAGCAAGGTGGTGGAATTGCGATCGTACGGCTGGGCGATCATCCGCACCCCGTCCGCCACACAGCGATCCCGGATGCCCGATTGCATTTCGTAGACATAATAAGGGCTGGGATTGTCGCAGATCAGCGCGATCTGGAAACTGCGCCGCCCGGCAAGCGACCGTGCCGCGACATTCGGGCGGAAGTTCAGTTCGGCTACCGCCGCCTCGACCTTGGCGCGCGTTTCCTCGCCGACATAGCGCTCCTTGTTGAGGACGCGCGACACGGTTTTGATCGAAACCCCCGAAACGCGAGATACGTCCTTGATGGTTACGCGCAAAGTCGCCGCTCCCGAAAGCCCCGCAGGTGTGGCGCACGGGTGTGCCGCACCAGCGGGGCATCGGCAACCGTCATGCCATGATATTGCGACCGCGCTGGACCGTGGCGCTGTGGCCGATGCTGGCGGCGGGAGTATGGGCCTTGATGGTATCGACCATGATCCAGTCGTTGCTCGCGCGGTCGGGCGTGAGCGTCATCGCCATATAGCCACGGCGCGAGGTGTCGCACCATTTCAGCTCCTTATTGGCGCGCACCAGCGTGGCGGCAATCACCTTGGGGTCGGTCTTGCTGGCGGCTTCATAGCCCGGGGACGTCACCGAATGACCTGCGAATTCGACCCCGGCAGGCTTGCCGTCCTGCGCCAGGTCATAGGCCCAGGCGTTGTGGCTGTCGCCCGACAGCACGATCAGATTGGCCCCTTGCGCCTGCGCGCCCTTCAGGAAGCGCGCGCGGGCGGCGGGGTAGCCGCCCCAATTGTCGTAGTTGAACGGCAGTCCCAGCTTGGCCGCAGCAACGCCCGCCAGAATATAGTTTTTGGCGCGCGCGGGGGCATCGGGTGCCACCCAGGCGAGCGCATCCTGCGGCATCACGGTTTCGCCCATGATCGTGCCGAAGCCGACCACTTGCCAGCGCTGGCCCTGGCGGACCGATTGCGCGAGCGCGTGGCCGAGCCAGCTTTCCTGCTGCGACCCCATCATGGTGACGGCCGGGTCCGTCCACGCGCCATCGCGGAAGTTTTTCAGCGCGGCGATCGGGTCGTTCGCCTTGAACAGCGGCGCGACGTCAGGCTGCTTGGTACGCGCGAGCAGGCGGGTCTCGGTGCGGAACAGCGTGGCGAGCGTGCCGATCTCATAGGCCTTCCACGGCTCGTCGGACACCGGCATCCATTCGCGATAGGCCTGGATCGAGGCGGCGCGGCGGGCATTCCAGTCGCCTTCGTCGGGCTGGTGATTCTCGGCCCCGCCTTCCCAGCTATCGTTTGCCGATTCGTGATCGTCCCACTGCACGATCATCGGCAATTTGGCGTGCAGCGCCATCAGATCTGGGTCGCTGCGATAGCTGGCGTAGCGGATGCGGTAGTCGGCGAGGTGGAGCAATTCGGTCGCGGGAAGCGGGGTGCGTCCGGTGACCTGATCCTTCAGCGCGGGATAATCGCCGGTGCGATATTCGTAAAAATAGTCGCCGAGATGGATCGTCAGGTCGAGATCGTCGCGCGCCGCCGCATGGGCATAGGCGTTGAAGAAGCCATAGGGCATGTTCGAGCAGGAAAAGGTCGCGGTGCGGAAGCGGTCGACCGGGCCGACGGGCAAGGTCTTGGTCGTGCCGACGGGCGAAAAGCTGCCGTCGGGCGCGACGAACCGGTAGTGATAGGTGCGACCGGGGGCGAGGCCGTCGACGGTGATCTTGGCGGTGAAATCACGCCATACGCCCGTGATTTGCGATCCGCCCGCGACGACCTTGGCGAAGTCTGGTGTTTCGGACAGTTCGACGCGCAGTTCGGCAGTGTCGCCGCTGGCGGGGACGTAGCGCGTCCATAGCAGCATCGAATCGCCGGCGGGCTCACCGCTGGCGACCGAATGGGTGAAGCCGCGCGCATTCGCGACCGAGGGGCTTTGCGCAAAGCCCGGCACCGCGAAAGCGCCGAGCCCGAACGAGCCGGTGAGCAGGAAAGAGCGGCGGTCGATACGAAGCGTCATGGGGCATCTCCAGCTGATCGCGCGTTCCTGCGCCATCGATATGGCGTCTGCGTGACAGTGAGATCTGCCTTGGCTAAGGCCGGGGCATGGACGAGCGAAGGACCGATCCGCTGGTGTTCCCCTGGCGTTATGGCGCGGGCATCTTGATATTCTTCGCGCTCTGCGCGCTGCTCCGCTCGGTCGATCATGACGAAAGCCAATATGTTGCGGCGGCCGTGCTGACCGCACATGGTTTTCTGCCGTTCCGTGATTTTGCCTATCTGCAGACGCCGTTGCAGCCGTTCCTGTTCGCGCCGGTCGCATGGCTGGCGGGGCCCTGGGTGTGGCCCGCGCTGCGGCTGGTCAATGCTACGCTCGGCGCGGTGCTGGTCGGCTGCGTCTGGCGCGCGGCGCGCGAGGCCGGCGCCTCGGCGCGCGCCGCGCTGATCGCGGCGGGGTTGCTCGCGCTGAGCGATATCCTGCTGTTCAGCATCGCCACTGCCCGCAACGACGCCTTGCCTGCCGCCTTGCTTGCTGCTGCGCTGGTGCCGATCGTGCGCACGCAGCGCGGGCGCGGCAGCACGGGACAAGCGGTGCTGATCGGGCTGTTGCTGGCCGCAGCAGCGGCGGCGAAAGTGTCCTACGCGCTGCCTGCGGCGGCTTATGGGGTGTATACGCTCGTCGATCGGCGGCATCGCCCGCTCGCCGTGCTGGCCGGAGCAATGCCAATGGTCGCGTTTGTCGCCTGGACCTGGGCGATCGCCCCCGCCGCCTTCGTGTTCGGTACGCTGCGCTTCCCGGCGCTGGCTCCGGCGGAATATTACACGCCGGGATCGTGGAAGATGTCCTATCTCGCCAAGGCGGTCGATGCGCTGAAGTTTTTCGCGCTCGGCCCGGCCTTGCTGGCGCTGGTGATGGTGCGCCGCCGCTTGGTGCGGCCCGGCGTGATCGAGTGGCTGGTGCTGGCCGGTCTGGTCGCCGCGCTGCTGCCGTTTCCCACCTGGCGGCAATATCTGCTGCCGGTTCTGCCGCCGCTCTTCGTCTTGCTGGCGTTGGTGTGGGACCGGGCACCGCCGGGGCGGGGCCTGCGGATCTTTACCGTGGTGACGATTTTCGCCGGCCTTGCGCCGACGACCGCTGCGGCGGTCCAGGCGCTGGAAGGAGCGTCGATGCCGGTGGCTTTGCGCGAAGGCCGGGCGATCCGCGCCGCGCTCGATTCGGCCGGGGTGCAGGGCGGCGTGGCGACGCTGTCACCGCAGTTTCTCGGCGCGACCGGACGCTTGCCCGACCCGCGTTTTGCGGCCGGTCCGTTTTATTATCGCACCCACCGGCTCGCCGACCCGGCGACCGAGCCGCGCTTCCATGTTGTGTCGGCGGATCGCCCCGCCGACCTTGATCGCAACCCGCCGTCCGCCGTGCTGGTCGGTGGCGAGGCTCCATGGACAGCGGGCGACAGCGACACCGACGCCCTGCTCGAACGCTGGGCGATCGCGCGAGGGTATCGGACGGTGCCGATCAACAGTACGCGTTTCCGTGTGTACGTCAGGCGACCTTGAGCAGCGCTCCGTTGCGCTTGGCGTCGACCAACCCCTGATAATAGTCCATCAGTTCCACCGCATGGTCGCGGTCGCTGCGCACCTTGCCCGCCGCTACCAGCACCGCGCGGCGCAGCACGCGCTGGTCGCGTGCGAACAGCCGGTGGATCGCCGCCGCGGCGCTTTGCGCATCGCGCGCGGTGTAGAATTCGGAGGCGTGGCGGTCGGCAACCTCCGCGCAACCGCCCGTGTCGGGCACGATCAGGGGCAGGCCCCCCGCCATTGCCTCGGACGCGACCAAGCCGAACGGTTCCGCCTCCGATCCGTGGATCAGCGCGTCGCAGCTCGCGACGATGCGGGCGAGGCGTTCGCGGTCATAGACCGGGCGGAACATGCGGATGTGCGGGGATCCGGCGATGCGGGCCTCGATCTGGCGGCTTTCGACCCCGGTGCCGAGCAGGATCAGCCCGACCGGCAAATCCGAACCGGCGCGCTCGACCGCGTCGATCACCAGCCGCCAGCGCTTTTCGGGATGATGGCGGCCAAGCCCGAGCAGCAAATGCCCGCTGGGCGGCAAAGCGCATTGCGCGAGCAAGGCGGCACGCAAGCGATCGTCGCGCAGATCGGGCGAGAAATGGCCACGCTCGATCCCCAGCGGCATCGCCGCGTCGATCCGCACGCCGCGGGCCTTAAGCCGCTTTTCCAGCGCCGGGCCGTTGGTGACGACCGCATCGAAATGCTGGAGGAAGCCGCTCATATAGCGGGTGTACCAGGAGAAAGCGCGCTCGATCCGCTCCTGCGGGGCGAGGCCCTCGAACCAGCGCAGCGCATAAGCGGCCATATTGTCATTGTGCATGAAGAAGCTTTTCACCGCACCGCCCTCATATTTGGGCTGCCACTTGCCAATCACCCACGGCAAGCGCCACGGCGAGGAGGTTTCGACGACATCGGGCTGCAACTGGTCGAGCAGCTTCACGATCGGGGCCGATTCCCAGAACAGCCCGTAATTCTGGTCGAGCGGCAAATGACCGGTCTGGATCCAGATAACCTTGCCGCCGCCGGGGCGTTCCTCGACCGCATTTTCGCGACCAGGGGCGAGCACGATCAGCTCATGCCCGAGATCGGACATGATGCCCATCTTGCGATCGATATAGGTGCGCACACCCCCGCCGGTCGGCGAGTAGAATTCGTTGACGTCGACGATCCGCATGGCGTCTATTCGTCCTTGAGCGGCCCGAACCCCCCGAGCCCGCGCAGATATTGCGCCCGAATCTCGGTGGATACCACCCCCTGCGGCACGACGATCCGCGCCATGGCAAGCTTGGGGCGCGACCGGCCGAGCCGCGCGTTGGTCGGGAAGCCCGCGCCATCCTGCCACAGGTTGAACTTGTTCTTGCCGTCGCGATTGTGCGTGAACAGCAAGGCATAGGGGCCAGGCGTCGGCACGCGGATGCACAGCACGATCGGGCCGCTGGCCGGGGTAGGCAGGCGCACGCGACGGAAGAACTTGCCTTCCTTGATCAGGTCGCGATCGTCCTTCAGGAAATCGGCGTCGTTGGCGGGAAACAGCTCGAGCTTCAGTTCGCCGGTGCGATCCTTCAACCCGTCGACGGTCACGCGAATCGCGGGGCCGCCCGAGGTGCAGGCCGCGGCGTCGCTACCCAGAATCTGCGCCGCGCTTGCCGTGACGGGCAGAAGTGCTGCGCCGGTGATTGCCGCCGCCATCAAAACCTTGCGCACCATTTTCAACTCTTTCTCACCAAGTCGACCAGCCCGAACATCGCGACGAGCACAACATGGACGAGCAACGGCAGCGCCGCGGTGACCGCGATCAGCACCGACAAGGCTGCGTCCTGACCGATCAATAGGGTGGCGAAGGTGGCGAAAAGAAGGTCTTTGTTCGGCACAAGTGGCAGCCGCCCGACGATCAGCCGCGCTGCCGACAGCAGCAGCCACATCCCGAGCGACACACTTGGGAGACCATAATGCCAGGTAAAGGCGATCAGCACCGATCCCGCAATCAACCGCAGACAGTGGATGCCGAAGATCCACCACAAAGTCGCGCGCGGCAGCGAAAAGACGCGTTTCGAGAAGATCAGGAAAGGCAGCGACATGGCGAATACCACGACCACCGACCAGAGTGCATTGTGCAATTGCTGTTCGGTAAGCAGGCCGATGCCCAGCGGCATCGCGATCGCGATCATCGCCAGTGTCACCATATTGCCGGCAATCGCCGACAGGATGCTGACATCCTTCACCGCGCCGAACGGTGCCGCCACCATCGACGACCGTTGCCGCGCCCAGGCGTAGAAATAGGCCTCGCCCGAATAATTGAGCACGTCGTTGGCGATGCGCTTCTTGGTCAATGCCACGTAACCGGCCGCCGGGATCCCCCACAATTTGCGGAAGATGATGAAGTCGCCTGTCACCGGAGAAAGGTAGAAGAGTCCGAAGAACAGATAGAAAAGCGGGCTGCTCGGCAGCGCCGAGACCAGACTGTCGACGCCCAGCGCATGGAGCTTCAAGCCGAGCCACACGATCATTACGAGCGTGACCGCTGCGCCCAGATAGGAGGGCCAGCGTCGCGCCAGCGGTGCCATCGGCTCAAGGCCGGCGAGATCGGGCGTTCCGGGCATCGGCGGCAGCGAAAGGTGCGCGGATGTGCCCTGCGTCGAAACGCCGATCACTGGTCCAGTCGTATAGTTATCCACGTGGCGCGTTTGTCCGCTTCTTGGCCGGTCAGGGCGGCCCCATTGCCGCGCATTAGCGGCATAAGTGTGGCGCGGCAAACGCCAAGAAAAGAGCGGGAACCGTGGTCCATCCAATATGATGAGGCGTTTTGCGGGGGGCCTGACGGGTTTACCGTGACCAGCGCGCGAAGATCGCGGTCGGCAGCAACAGCCCGCGCGCTTCCTCGCGCACCGCCATCTCGCCGACTTCGACCGTGCCGCCGAGATCGGCCAGGGCTTGACGCACCACCTCGCCGATCGCCAGCGCCGACATGCGCACGGCATAGACCGTCAGCACCAGGAACTTGCTGTCCTGGTCGAGCAAGCGACGGCAATCCGCGATCAGGCCGGGCAGGCCCTCTTCCAGCCGCCACACTTCGCCATCGGGCCCGCGCCCGAATTTTGGCGGATCGAGGAAGATGCCGTCATACCGCTTCCCGCGCCGCACTTCGCGCGCGGCGAATTTGGCGGCGTCGTCGACCATCCAGCGGATCGGGCGGTCGGCCATGTCGGACAGGAACGCATTGGCCTTGCCCGCCTCGACCGACTTTTTGGAGGCATCGACATGCGTCATCGCCGCGCCCCTGGCGGCGAGCGCCAGCGTGCCGACCCCGGTATAGCCGAACAGGTTGAGCACTTGATCCCCCTCGGCGACGCGCCCGCGCATCCACTGCCATTGCGGTGCCATGTCGGGGAAGAAGGCGAGGTGGCGGAAGGGCGTGTTCTGCGCGAGGAACAGCACTTCCTCCCAGCGCACGTGCCAGCCACCGCGCGGCACATCGCGCGACAGATGCCAGCGCCCGCCGCCCTCTTCATCCGACGCACCGATGAAATCGCCATCGGCTTCCCAGCTTTCCGACGCCGGGGCCCACATCGCCTGCGGTTCGGGGCGGATGAAGCGGAACCGGCCATAGCGTTCGAGCTTGCGGCCGTGGCCGGAGTCGATGAGCCCGTAATCGGGCCAGGGTTCGGTGATGAGGGTGATGAGATTGGTCATGCGGTCTTCCTCCCCTCCCTGGAAGGGAGGGGGCGGGGGTGGGTCGGTCTAAGGCAGGCGGTGCGCGCTCCACGGGCCGACCCACCCCCAGCCCCTCCCTTCCAGGGAGGGGAGGACGCGGCGGCGCAGTTCACCGTGCGCTCGCGCGTTCGGCGATATAGGCGGTGACCGCGTCGAACGTGCCCGGCAGCGAGGCGTAGCGTTCCTCGCGCTCGAGCAGATCGCCAATCCGTGCGGGCAGCGGCGGCCGTTTGCCGGTCGCGCGCTCGACCGCATCGCCGAATTTGGCGGGGTGGGCGGTTGCCAGCGTCACCACCGGCACATCGGCGGGAAGCCCGGCGCGGCGCGCGGCGGCGAGACCGATCGCGGTGTGCGGATCGATGATCTCCCCGCTCGATTCGCACGCCCAGCGCATTGCCAGCGCCATGTCGTCGAGGTCGACGCGGTCGCTGCCGAACAGAGCGGCGGCACCTTCGCGCTGCGCGTTGGTCAACCGCATCGCCTTGGTTGTTTCGAAACCGCGCATCTGTTCGGCGAGCGCGGCACCGTCGCGGCCGCCGAGATCGAACAGCAGTCGTTCGAAATTGCTCGACACCTGAATGTCCATCGACGGGCTCGGCGTGGGCACGACGGTGCCTTGCGAATAATCGCCGGCGCTGAGCGCACGGTGGAGGATGTCGTTGACGTTGGTGGCGACGATCAATTTCGCGACGGGCAGGCCCATCTTGGCGGCGACGTAACCGGCGAAGACATCGCCGAAATTGCCGGTCGGCACCGAGAAGGCGACGGGGCGCTCGGGCGCGCCCAGACGGACGGCGGCGTAGAAATAATAGACCACTTGCGCCATCAGCCGCGCCCAGTTGATCGAATTGACCGCCGACAGCGCGAACTTGCCCGAGAAAGCGTTGTCGTTGAACATCGCCTTCACCAGCGCCTGCGCATCGTCGAAGCTGGCATCCTCCAGCGCGATATTGTGGATGTTGGGGGCGATGACGGTGGTCATCTGGCGGCGCTGCACTTCGGACACGCGGCCCTTGGGGTGGAGCATGAACACATCGACCCCGGCGCGGCCGGCCAGCGCATCGATCGCAGCCGAGCCGGTATCGCCCGAGGTCGCGCCGATCACGGTGACTTGCTGGCTGCTGCCGGTGAGGAAGCGCTCGAACAACAGCCCGAGCAATTGCAGCGCGACGTCCTTGAAGGCGAGCGTGGGGCCGTGGAACAGCTCCAGCAGCCAGTTTTGCGGATCGAGCTGGACCAGCGGCACGACGGCGGCATGGGCGAAGCGGCCATAGGCCTGAGTGCACAGCGTGCGCAGATCGGCTTCGCTGAGCGTGCCCTCGACGAAGGGCAGCATCACCGCGACGGCGGTGTCGACATAGGACAGGCCGCGCAAAGCCGCGATCTGCTCGGTCGAGAAGCGCGGCCAGCTTTCCGGCAGATAGAGGCCGCCGTCTTTGGCCAGGCCCGCGAGCGTGACGTCGCGGAAATCGAGGGTGGGCGCGGAGCCGCGCGTGCTTGTGTAGCGCATGACCCCTGCGGTTAGCGAGGTGGAGCCGCCGGGGCAACCGTCCGCCGCCGCAGCGCCAGCGCATAGATGATCGCAGCGATGGCGGCGAAGACGAACCACTGCACCGCATAAGCGAGGTGATTGTTGGGCACCGCCGACAGATCGGGCGCGGGATTGGGGTCGAGTCCCGCGGCGGGAGGATCCGCGACGAGCATCAGCATCTTGGGTGCACCGCCGAGCGCGGAGGCGATCAGCGGGGCGTGGCCGGGGACGTGCGAGATATAGCCGCGCACTGGGCCGCCCTTCCAATTGGGCTTGGCATGGGGATCGCGGCCGAAGCCGATCTGCACGGTGAAGCCGGGGCCTTCTGCGCCGGTGCGGCATTCGGCGAGCTGCCGCCAGCCGGTGCCGCCGCGCGCATTGCGCCCGCCTTCGATGCGGAAGCTGACCGGTTGCAGGCAGAAGGCGCTGGCGCGGCGGAACAACAGGCTGCCATCCTCATCGACCGGGATGCGCGGGAAGGCGACAGGCGGCAGCGTGACGTTGCGCGCATACTGCACGAGCTGCGCTTCCTTTTCGGCGCGGCGCTGCAATTGCCAGACGCCGAGCGCGATCATCGCGGCGATGGCGATGCCGACGAGTACGGTCGGCAGGACCGGGATGCGGTTCATGGATTGGGGTCGAGCGGGGTTATGCGCCCCTCGCGCGCGGCGGTGCGATATTCGGAACCGAGCAAGGCTGCCTTGGCGACGCGGAGTGCACCGATCACGGCGGCGATCGTCACTGGCACCCAGAGGATGAGTTGCAGCCAGATCGGCGGGGCAAGCGTCAGCTGGATCGTGATCGCCGCGCCCACTACGATCGCGCCGAGCAGCAGGACGAGCAGCGCGGCAGGTCCGTCCCCGACATTGAAGCGGGTGTAATCGAGCCCGCACACGGCGCAGCGATCGGCAAAAGCGAGCCAGCCCTTGAACAAGCTCGGTGCGCCGCAGCGCGGGCACAGGCCCTTGAACGCAGCGGGCAAGGGGGCCGGTTCGGGCGTCGGCGTTACGGCCTCGGCCCGCACTCCGGTCATCGGACGGCGATCAGCCGGCGTGGATGGGCGCGCCCCAGCCACCCCAGACATAGATGGAGACGAACAGGAACAGCCACACCACGTCGACGAAATGCCAATACCATGCCGCCGCTTCGAAGCCGAAATGCTGCTGCGGAGTGAAATCGCCGCGATAGACGCGGATCTGGCAGACGATCAGGAAGATCGTGCCGATCATCACGTGGAAGCCGTGGAACCCGGTCGCCATGAAGAAGGACGCGCCATAGTTCAGGCCCTTAAAGGGGAAGGGCGCGTCGGCATATTCATAGGCCTGGATCGAGCTGAACAGCAGGCCGAGGATGATCGTGACCCACAGGCCCTTCTTCAGGCCGTCGCGGTCGCCATGGATCAGCGCATGGTGCGCCCAGGTGATGGTGGTGCCGCTGGTGAGCAGGATCAGCGTGTTGAGCAGCGGGAAGCGGAAGGCGTCGATGACTTCCAGACCCTTGGGCGGCCATTGCGCTGCGACATCGGCGGCGACCGAGACGGTCTTGGTCACCGAATCATAGACAATATGCGCCGGGAACAGCGAAAAGTCGAAGAACGCCCAGAACCAGCCGACGAAGAACATCACTTCGGAGGCGATGAACAGGATCATGCCGTAGCGCAGGTGCAATTGGACGACGGGGGTATGGTCGCCTGCATGGGCTTCGAGGATGACCTGACGCCACCAGCCATACATGACTGCGAGCACGCCCGCGACGCCGGCGAAGAACACCGCGCCGCCCCCGGCCGCCGAATGCATCCACATGATGCCGCCCGATGCCATGGCGAGCGCCGCCATCGCCCCGGCCAACGGCCAGATGCTGGGGGGAAGGATGTGGTAATCGTGGTTCTTGGCGCCGGCCATCTGTCCCTCGTCCTCTTTTGTCGTTCGGTTCTAGCTCTTGGCTTTGGTGGAATCCACCGGGTAAAAAGTGTAACTGAGCGTAATCGTCTGCACGTCACTGGCGTCCGGATCCGCAAGGATCTTCGGGTCGACGAAGAAGATCACCGGCATGCGCGCGGTTTCGCCCGGTTTCAGCGTCTGCTGGGTGAAGCAGAAGCACTGGATCTTGGTGAAATATTTGCCCGCTTGCGCCGGGGTGACATTGTAGGTCGCGGTGCCCGTGATCGGATGGTCCGATGTGTTGGTCGCGGTGAAGAACGCCATGTCGCGTCCGCCGATATCGACGGTTTCGGATGGATGTTCGGGCGCGAACTTCCACGGCATGTGCGGCGCGACATTGGTGTCGAAATCGATGCGGATCTGCCGGTTGACCGCGCCCGGTGCCACGAGCCCGCGCTGGGTGGTGCCGTTGAGGCCGGTCGCCTGGCAAAACAGGCGGTAGAGCGGGATACTCGCCCAGCCAAGCCCGCTCATGAAGCAAATGCCCGCCACCGCGAACAGCGCCGTGCGCAGTTTGCGGTCGATCGCCATCAGTGCGGCATCCCGGCCTGGATCTTGGCGATGCTGATCGCGAACACCAGCACCACAAAGGCACCGAGGATGAGCGCGAGCGCAGTCGCGCGGCTGCGCTGGCGCTTGCGGACGAGGTCGCTGTGCGGGTCCGGGGTCATGCGATGAGCCGATCGACTGCGAGGGAAATGAAGATCATCAGAATATAGCCGATCGAATAGGCGAACAGGAAGCGTTCGGCCTTCATCTCGGCGGGGGTGCCCGCGCGCGCCGCAACGACCCAGAGCGTGAGGCCGAGGAACACCGCCGAGCCGATCGCGGCGACCGCGCCATAGGCGATCCCGGCCAACCCCAGCGCCCACGGCGACACGGCGGCGGCGGCCATCAGCACCGCGTAGAACAGCATTTGCCAGCGCGTCGTCGCCGCGCTCGCCACGACGGGAAGCATCGGCACGCCGCCCTTGGCGTAATCGTCGCGAATCAGCAGCGCCAGCGCCCAGCTGTGCGGCGGGGTCCACAGGAAGATGATCGCGAACATCAGCAGCGGCAGCGTCGAAATGCTGCCGGTGGCGGCGACCCAGCCGATCAGCGGCGGGAAGGCCCCGGCGGCCCCGCCGATGACGATGTTCTGCGGGGTCAGCCGCTTGAGACCGACGGTATAGATCAGCACGTAGAACAGGATCGACACCGCCAGCAGCGCGGCGGCGAGCAGGCTGATGGCGAGACCCATCAGCAGCACCGAGAACACGCCGAGCCCGACGCCGAAATGGAGCGCGGTCTCGCGGTCCATCTTGCCGGCCGGGAGCGGGCGCTTGGCGGTGCGCTTCATCAGCGCATCGATATCCGATTCATACCATTGATTGAGCGCGCCCGCCGCACCCGCTGCCAGCGCGATGCACAGGATGGCGGTGAAGCCGAGCACGAAGGGCAAATGCACCGGCGCGGCCAACATGCCGCACAGCCCGGTCAGCACGACCGATCGCATCACCCGCGGCTTGGTCAGCGCGAAGAAATCGCGCCAGTCGGCGGGGAGGGTGGTGATCGGCATAGTGGCAGTCGTCATCGAATCGATCCTCCCCTCCCGCTTGCGGGAGGGGTTGGGGGAGGGCTGTGTCGGGCGGGCGTCCATGGCCCTCCCCTAGCCCCTCCCGCACGCGGGAGGGGAATAAAGAAGTACCCCCCTCCCGCGAGTGGAAGAGGGGTACTCCATAATCAATCGATCCGGGGCAGCGTTTCGAACTGGTGGTAAGGCGGCGGGCTCGACAGCGTCCATTCGAGCGTGGTCGCACCTTCGCCCCACGGGTTGTCGCCGGCCTTCTTGCCCGCGAGCAGCGACCAGATCAGGTTGACGAAGAACACGCCCATGCCGACCGCCATCACCGCATAGCCGATGCTGGCGACCCAGTTCCAATGCGCGAGGCCATCGGTGTAATCCGGCACGCGGCGCTGCATGTTCTGCAGACCCAGGAAGTGCATCGGGAAGAACAGCAGGTTCACGCCGATGAAGAAGATCCAGTAATGCAGCTGGCCGAGGAATTCGTTGTACATCCGGCCCGACATTTTCGGGAACCAGTAATAGAAACCCGAGAAGAGCGAGAAGACCGCACCCAGCGACAGCACATAGTGGAAGTGCGCCACCACATAATAGCTGTCCTGCATGTAATCATCGATGCCGCCATTGGCGAGCACGACGCCGGTAACGCCGCCGACGGTGAACATGAAGATGAAGCCGATCGCCCACAGCATCGGCGTCTTGAAGCTCAAGGAACCGCCCCACATCGTCGCGATCCAGGAGAAGATCTTGATCCCGGTGGGCACCGCGATCACCATCGTGGCGGCGGTGAAGTACATCTTGGTGTTCACGCTGAGGCCCGTCGTGAACATGTGGTGCGCCCACACGACGAAGCCGACCACGCCGATCGCGACCATGGCATAGGCCATGCCGAGATAGCCGAAGACCGGCTTTTTCGAGAAGGTCGAGATCACCTGGCTGACGATGCCGAAGCCCGGCAGGATCATGATGTAGACCTCGGGGTGGCCGAAGAACCAGAACAGATGCTGGTACAGGATCGGGTCGCCGCCACCGGCGGGATCGAAGAAGGTGGTGCCGAAATTGCGATCGGTCAGCAGCATGGTGATGGCAGCGGCCAGCACCGGCAGCGACAGCAGCAGCAGGAAGGCGGTGACCAGCACCGACCACACGAACAGCGGCATCTTGTGCAGCGTCATGCCCGGCGCGCGCATGTTGAAGATGGTGGTGATGAAGTTGATCGCGCCGAGGATCGACGAGGCACCCGCGAGGTGGAGCGCGAGGATCGCCATGTCGGTCGACGGGCCAGGCTCGCCGTACGTCGACAGCGGCGCGTAGAGCGTCCAGCCGTTACCCGCGCCGCCGAAGAAGGGCGAAGCGAGCAGCAGCGTGAAGGCGGGGATGAGCAGCCAGAACGAGATGTTGTTCATCCGCGGGAAGGCCATGTCGGGCGCGCCGATCATGATCGGCACGAACCAGTTGCCGAAGCCGCCGATCATCGCGGGCATGACCATGAAGAACACCATGATGATGCCGTGCGCGGTGATCAGCACGTTCCACAGGTGCAGCGAATGGTCGAGGCCCTGCTCGCCGCCGGGCAGGAAGCTTGCCCAATAGCCGAGATATTGAATGCCCGGCTGCGCGAGTTCGGCGCGCATCAGGCCCGAAATGCCGCCACCGATGATGCCCGCGACGATCGCGAAGATCAGGTACAGCGTGCCGATGTCCTTGTGGTTGGTCGACATGAACCAGCGCGCGAAGAACGACATTTCATGCGTGTCGTGCGCATGGGCGTCATCGTGATGCGCCTCGAAGGCGCTCGGGGTGAGGGCGGTGTCGGTCATGGCTTATTGTCCAGCGGTGGCGACGGCGGCGGCGGGAGCCGCTGCGCCTGGGGTGGCAATCGAAGCGGTGGTGGCGGCAGCGGGGGGTGCGGCCGACGCAGGGGCCGCGCCGGGCATGGTGCCGCCCTTGGCCTTGACCCACTGCGCGAACACTGCCGGGCTGACCGCCTCGACCGTGATCGGCATATAGCCATGCCGCGCGCCGCACAGTTCCGAGCAGACGCCGAAATAGACGCCGGGCTTGTTGATGGTGAAGCTGGTTTCGTTGAGGCGGCCGGGCACCGCATCGAGCTTGATCCAGAAGGCCGGGATCGCCCAGCTGTGGATCACGTCATTGGCGGTGGTGATCAGCCGGATCGGCACGCCGACCGGGAGCACGACGCGATTGTCGGTGGCGAGCAGGCGCGGCCCGTCGATCGCGGTACGCGCGCGTTCGCCCTTGCCGACTTCGCCCGCTTCCTTGAGCATGTTCGAGGTGATTTCGAACCCGCCATGATCGGGATATTGATAGGTCCAATACCATTGGTTGCCGATCGCCTTCAGCGTCACTGCATTCTTGGGCGCGGGCTTGTACTGCGCCTGCAGCAGCCCGATCGACGGCAGAGCGAGGCCTAGCAGGATCAGCACCGGAATACCGGTCCACAACACTTCCAGGATGGTGTTGTGCGAGGTCTTGGACGCAACCGGATTGGCCGCGCGGCGGTAGCGCAGCGCCACCCAGCCGAGCAGCACCAGCACCAGGATACAAATGCCGGTGATGACGGGCATCAGCAGCGTGTTGTGAAACCACAGCGCCTGTTGCCCATTGGGGGTGACCTGCGGTTGGATGGTGATGAGACCATCGACCGGCTGGCCGACCTTGGGGTCGATCGCCATGGCCGGCGCGCCGTCGACCGCGAGCATGGGATCGTGCGACACTGCTGCGGCGGGTGTGGCGGGTGGGGCCGCCACCGGCTTCGCGGCTGGCGCAGCGGGTGCCGCCTGCGCCGCGCCGACGCTCAGCATCGCGAGCCCAGCTGCCAGTACGATCGATTTGATCCCGATCATGTGCATCCCCTGCGTCTACCCCTATCAATCGCCCCGATCGTGCGGGGCCGGACGGGGCAGATATGTGCCCTCTATCTGGTGTCTATACGCAGGGGATGCCGGGGCCTCAAGCCGCGCGGCACCTTTTTTGGCGCAATCGTTGCACCGCCGCCCCCCGGACCCTAATCAGGCGTCCCATTCCGCAGGATCAGAAACGATGACCACCACGATGACCGACGATGATGTTCTGGCCGAATTCCGCGCCGCCGAGGCGTTGCTGGAGGGTCATTTCATTCTGTCGTCCGGTCTGCGCTCGCCGCGCTATTTGCAGTGCGCGCGCGTGTTGATGGACCCGGCGCGCGGTAGCCGTCTGGCAACGGCGCTGGCTGCTCGCCTTCCCGTCGAGATTCGCGACAGCATCGCGGCCGTGGTGTCGCCCGCGATGGGCGGTGTGATCGCCGGGCATGAAATGGCGCGCGCGCTGGGGGTGCCTGCGATGTTCCTCGAACGGCCCGAGGGCGTGTTCGAGCTGCGGCGCGGCTTCCGCCTCGCGCCCGGCACCAAGGTACTGATGATGGAGGATGTCGTGACCACCGGCCTGTCCTCGCGCGAGGCGATCGCGGCGATCGCCCGGGCGGGAGGGGAAACCGTGGCGGCGGCGGCTCTGGTCGATCGTTCGAACGGCACCGCCGAGCTGGGCGTGCCATTCTTCCCGCTGATCCGGCTCGACGTGCCGACTTACGCCGCCGATTCGCTGCCGCCGGAACTGGCGGCGATCCCCGCGATCAAGCCCGGGAGCCGCGCGGCGTGAGCGCCCCGCTCCGCCTCGGCGTCAACATCGATCACGTCGCCACCGTCCGCAATGCGCGTGGGTCGGGCTATCCCGATCCGGTGCGCGCGGCGTTGCTGGCGGCGGAGGCGGGAGCGGACGGCATCACCGCGCATCTGCGCGAGGACCGGCGGCATATTACCGACGACGATATCGCGCGCCTCTCAGCCGAATTGACGATCCCGCTCAACCTGGAAATGGCGGCGACCGACGAGATGCTGGCGATCGCCTTGCGGCATCGCCCCCACGCCGCGTGCATCGTGCCCGAAAAGCGCGAGGAGCGGACCACCGAGGGCGGGCTCGACGCGGCGGGTCAGTTCGACACGCTGGCACCGTTGATGGCGGCGTTGCGCGACGCGGGGATTCGCGTCTCTCTGTTCATCGAACCCGATGCGCGGCAGATCGACGCGGCGATTCGCCTGGGCGCGCCGGTGGTGGAGCTGCACACCGGGCGCTATGCCGAGCTCGAGGGCGAAGCGCAGGCGGTCGAACTGCGCCGTTTGTCGGATGCGGCGGCTTTGGCGGCGCGCAACGGGATCGAAGTCCATGCTGGGCATGGCCTGACCTATGCCAATGTCGCGCCGATCGCGGCGATCCCGCAAGTGCGCGAGCTCAATATCGGGCATTTCCTGATCGGCGAGGCGCTGTTCGTCGGGTTGGCGACCAGCGTGCAGCAGATGCGCGCGGCGATGGACGCGGCGCGGTGATCGGCGGCGTACCTTCTCCCCTCCCGCTTGCTGGAGGGGGTGGGGGAGGGCCTGCGCCGACAAGCGTTACGGCGATGCTACACCACTCCCCTAACCCAGTTTTGGGTCGGCTGTGCCCCCGGCACAGCCTGAGCAGCGCGGGGCGCTGCTCACCCAAAACTCGCACGCGGGAGGAGAATTCGTTATGATTATCGGGCTCGGCTCCGACCTGTGCAATATCGAGCGGATCCAGGCATCGCTTGACCGCTTCGGCGACCGCTTCGAGCAGCGGGTGTTCACCGATGTGGAGCGCGCCAAGGCGGCGCGACGCCCGTTCACGAAGGCGGGCACGCTGGCCAAACGCTTTGCCGCGAAGGAAGCCTTTTCCAAGGCGGTCGGCACCGGATTCAAGCGCGGTGTCTTCATGAAGGACATTGGCGTGGTCAACGCGCCCTCGGGCGCGCCGACCTTGCTGCTGACCGGTGGGGCCAAGGCGAGGCTTGACGCGTTGACGCCCGACGGCCACGTCGCGGTGGTACATTTGACGATGACCGACGACCATCCCTGGGCACAGGCGCTGGTCGTCATTGAAGCGCGCGCAGTGGCTGAGCGCCCGAAGGACGAGACATGAAGGACGACTTGGCGCTGAGCACGACCGAAGCCGGGGAGCCCGGCGAAAGCGAGCGCGCCACCGCCTCCGCCGCCAAACCAAGCAAGACCGATTGGGCGTCCGAACTGCGCGGCATCCTGTGGTTGATCCTGGCGGTGCTCGGCTTCCACACCTTCATCGCCAAGCCCTTCTATATCCCGTCGGAATCGATGCTGCCGGGTCTGCTCGTCGGCGATCAGCTGGTGGTGAGCAAATTTCCCTATGGCTGGTCGTTTGTCTCGCCGACCTTCCACGTTTTGCCGTTCCTTCATGGCCGCTTGCTTGGGCAGCTGCCCGAGCGGGGCGATGTCGTGATCGTCACGCCGCCGGGTACCGAGACCGACTATATCAAGCGGCTCATCGCCTTGCCGGGCGACCGCATCGCGGTGCGCGACGGCATCGTCATCCTGAACGGCGTGCCGCTGAAGCGCGGGCCGCTGCATTATGTCGACATTCCCAATTATGGTGGCGCGCCGCTGGTGTCGGAACCCGGCGTGACCTGCGATCCGCTGCAATATCCCGGTGCGCTCCACACCGGGGCAGACGGAAAGAACTATTGCCGTCTGCCGCTCTATACCGAAACGCTGCCGAACGGGCGGCATTATGAGACGGTCGATCTGGGGCCATCGCCGGGCGACAATTATCCCGAAACGCTGATCCCGCCGGGGCATGTTTTCCTGATGGGCGACAATCGCGATCGCAGTGCCGACAGCCGTTTCAGCCTGGCCGAACAAGGGCTGGGTGGGCCGGTGCCGTGGGAATATCTCGGCGGCCGCGCCGAGTTCATCACCTTTTCCAAGACCGGGCTGGGGAGCTGGAATCCGCTGACCTGGGGGCAGTCCTTCCGCGGTGGTCGCGCGGGAACCTCGCTTCATGCCGAGCGCGATAAATGAGCCAGGGCGCAAAGCCTGAGCTGGTCAGCGAACCGGCCCCCAACGAACTGCGCGATCCCTTCGTGCGGCAGGAGCTGAAGCGCGCGACGATCTGGCTCGGGCTTGCGGGGGCGATCGCGCTGGCGGTGCTGCTGGTACAGCCGCTGCTGATCATCTTTGGCGGGCTTGTCTTCGCTTCGATGCTCGACGGCGGGGTGCGGCTGCTGCGCCGCGTGCTGCCGATCGGGCGGCCGTGGCGGTTATTGATCGTGGTGGTTCTGACCGTCGCCTTCATCGTCGGGGTGATGTACCTGACGGGTGCGGGCATCACCGAACAGGTCCAGCAATTGCGCAGCACCTTGATGACGCAAGCGACCAAGCTGATGGACTGGGCGTCGCGCATCGGCATCATGCCAGGCAAGGCCGACCTTAATGGCATCGCGCAACAGGCGCTGGGCTCGTTCGGCAAGCTCACCTCCTATCTCGGTATCGCCTTCGGGGCCCTTGCCAGCCTGGTGATGGTGCTGGTGATCGGCCTGTTCATCGCGATGGAGCCGCGGCTGTATGAAAGCGGGTTGCAATGGCTGATCCCGCGCGACCAGCGCGCGCGCTTCGCCGGCACGATCGAGCAGATGGCGACAACGATGCGGCGGCTGCTGGCCGGGCGCTTGTTCGGCATGGCGCTGGAAGGCGTGATGACGGGCATTGCGCTCGCACTGGCGGGCGTGCCGATGGCGCTGGTGCTCGGCATCATCACCGGGATTTTGGCCTTTGTGCCCAATATCGGCGCGATCACCAGCGGCGTGCTGATGGTCGCGGTCGGGTTCAGTGCGGGGATGCACACCGGCTTCTGGGCGATCGCCATCTATGTCTTCATCCAGACTCTCGATGGCTATGTCGTGATCCCGATGGTGGCACGGCGCACGGTGGATTTGCCGCCCGCGCTGACGCTGTCGATGCAGATTCTGGCGGGGACGCTGTTTGGCGTGCTGGGGCTGACCTTGGCCGATCCGCTGACCGCGATGATCAAGGTCGCGCTGGAGCGCAGCTCGGAGGCGGAAGGCGAGGACGAAGCGGCGGTAAAGGCATGATGCCGGTCCTTTACGATTATTGGCGCTCCTCGGCTTCCTATCGCGTGCGGATCGCGCTTGGCCTGAAACACGTCGCTTATGAACGGGTCGCGGTCGACCTGACGCAGGGTGAGCATCGGTCGGCGGCCTTCCTGGCGCGCAACCCGCAGGGGCTGCTGCCCGCGCTGGACATCGGAACGGTGGTGCTGACGCAGAGCCTGGCGATCATCGACTATCTCGACGCCATCCACAAAGCGCCCCCCATGGTTCCGGCTGACCCGGTCGCGCGGGCGGCGGTGCTGGCACAGGCGCTGGTGATCGCCGCCGACCTTCACCCGATCGACAATTTGCGCGTGCTCAACCGGCTGACCAGCCAGTTCGGGGCAGATCAGGCCGCGCGCGAGGCGTGGTACGTGCACTGGATGGTCGAAGGCCTTGCCGCGCTGGAGGCGATGACCGCCGATGTGCCCGGGCCCTTTTTGGGCGGAGATATGCCGAATCTCGCCGATGTGTGCCTGGTGCCGCAGCTTTATAATGCGCGGCGCTTTTCGGTGTCGCTCGACGCTTTCCCGCGACTGCTCGCTGCCGACACCGCAGCCTCAAACGTCGCCGAGATCGCCGCGGCGCATCCCGATCGCGTCAAGCCGCAAGCTTGACCCGGCGATCCAGCACGACGCGGTCGAACAAATCGAGATAGGCGGCCGCGGCATTTTCGCCCGGCTGGGGCACAGGCGTCGGGCGTGCGCGCCCGGGAACCAACCAATCGTCGAGCGCTGCCACCAACGCCACACCATCGCCCGGCGGAACAATGCTGCCGAGCGACGGGTGGGTCACGATTTCGCGCACGGCGACGCTTGAATCGGTGGTCACCACCGGCGTGCCGACGGCGAGCGCTTCCCGCAACACGCCCGGCACCCCCTCGAAATCCGACACTAGCGCCAGCGCCGCCGCGCGCGCCAGAATCGGTGTCGGATCGGCGACATGGCCGGGCAGCAACACGCGGCCCTCCAAGCCAAGTCGAGCAACTTGCGCTTCGAGCGCGGCGCGCTCGCCGCCTTCGCCGATGATCACCAGCGCCAGATCGCGTTGCGCTACCTGACCAAAAGCGTCGATCAGCCGGTCCCAGCGCTTTTGCGGGGCGAGTCGCCCTACTCCAAGGAGAAAGCGCCCGTTGGGCAAGGCGGGGATGCTCGCGCCAAGCACCGGACGCAGCGGCGGATTGGGGATGACGTGCAGCATCTCCGGTCGCGCACCCATTTCGATCCGTGCCTCGTCGGCCATGGCCGGGCTCATTGCGACCAGTTCGTCGACAAAGTGCGGATGCCAGCGCAGCCAGGTGCGATAGGCGGCGGCAAAGGCTGCGCCGTGATCGCGCCGTACCAGGGCATTGGAGATTTTCGCCACGATCGGCGGACAGCGGTGGCCGAGTCGCATCTTGGTCCACGCGGCCAGTGCCGAATAATGGTTGCCTGGGCAAAACAGGATGTCGGGCGCGATTTCCTCGGTCAACGCGGCAATGGCCCCCATGCCAAGCATAGAGTGCCGTCCGAGGATGCGTGTTTCTATGCCGGTAGGCAGGTCGCGCGAAAGCGGCCCGGTTACGTCCCCGAGGACCAGCGTTACGCGTCGTCCCACTTCGCTCCAGCTACGGACCAGCCGCAGCAGCGCCTTTTCGACCCCGCCCCCATCAAGGGTCTGGGCGTAGGCGAGGATATGCGATGCGGGGGGGCGCGGGCTTAACATCGTTGGGTTTGTGTAACGTTGCTTTGTCGCAAATGTTTCCCGGCCCGTCGCGCATGACAGTTTTTTCAGAATTTTTTTGGGGAAGGGCGCAACCCGGCGCTTGGGGCCGCCGACGGCTCGCTTACTCGAGTGCTCCGCGCATCGCCGCACCCGCGACGAACGGCGCACCGGCCAGCAGCATCAGGCTGACCGCACCGAGCAGTTTGATCGCGCCGACACCGCCCTCCATCGACCCCGCGCCGAAAATCAACAGCGGTACGGCCAGCGGCAGCATTACCAGCCCCGCGACCGAGCCCGCGCCGCGCAGCCCTGTGACCAGCGCGGCGGTCGCAACCGCCAGCGCGGCGAGCCCCGGCGTGCCGATCAGCAGCCCGAGCTCGACCGCGCCGAGCGTCTGCGCCGACAAGCCGAGCAACCCCGCCGCAACCACCGTGGCGAGCATCAGCGGCGGGCCGAAGCCGATCCAATGCGCGGCGATTTTTGCGGCCGCCACCGTCGGCATCGAAAAGCCGCGCACGCTCAACTGATCGAGCACGCCGCTTTCGGCATCGGGGCCGACCAGCCGTTCGACCGGCATCAGCGCCGCGAGCAACGCCGCCGCCCAGATCACGCCGCCGCCGATCCGCGCCAGCAACGCCGTGTCGGGCCCAACCGCAAAGGGAAACAGGACGGTGACGAGCAGGAAGAAAGCGAGCGCATTGACCACCCCGCCACTGGCCCAGGCGATCCGCACGTCGCGAGTGATGAGCGCGCCGAGCCCGGTCATAAGAGCGAGATCGTCTGTGCGTCGGGCAAGGCGATCGGCAAATGCGTCGCGACCAGCACCGCGCCGCCGCGCCCCCGGTGCGCCGCGATCAAGTGTTCGAGCACCGTCACGCTCGCCACGTCGAGACCGTTGGCGGGTTCGTCGAGCAGCCACACCATCGCACCGCTCGCCACGACGCGGGCGAGCGCGGCACGGCGGCGCTGGCCGGTGGAGAGCAGCCGCACCGGCACGTCGGCGATATGCGACAGGCCGACCGCATGGAGGGCGTGGGCGACGCGTCCGTACGGGTCGTCTGGGTCGGCATCCAGCGCCGCCCAAAAGCCGAGCGCCTCGCGCAGAGGGCGCGCGGCATCGAGCGCGGCGGCTTCGGCCATCAGCATGCGCGTTGCCGCTCCCGCAATCTCGCCGTTGGCGGGCCGCAACAGCCCGGCGGCGACGCGGATCAAGCTCGATTTGCCGATGCCGTTGGGGCCGGTGACCAGCGCCGCGCCGCCCGGTGGCACCGCAAAGGACAGGCGTTCGAACAACACGCGCCCGCCGCGCACGCAGGTGACGTCGCGGAAGGCGAGAGCGGCGTTCGTGCCTCGCCCGTCGACAACGGCGGCGGAGCCAAAAGACGGGCCCGGAGGTTGATCGGCCTGCACCATCGGCTATGCCTTACGGCGAAGGCGCACGGTGCGCCAGCAGGAGAGCAAGCGGTGCGCGTTGAACCACTGGGCGATGACGAACGGGCCGAGGCGCTCGACACGCTCGACGAATGGGATTTCGACGAAGCACGCGACGCGATCACCCGCACCTTCACCTTCGCCGATTTCAGCGAAGCCTTCGCGTTCATGACGCGCGTCGCCTTGCTGGCGGAAAAGGCCGATCATCACCCCGAATGGTCCAATGTGTGGAACCGCGTCGATGTGCTGCTGACCACGCACGATGCAGGTGGGCTGTCGCACAAGGACGTGGCGCTGGCGGAGGCGATCGACAGTTTAGTGGGCTGAGGCCACGAGGCTGCGGCGCATCATCTTGCGCAGGCGGCCGGGGAGCCAGCGGGCGGCAAAGGCCATGCGGTCGGCGGTCTTGCCGACATAGGTGTGGACCTTGTCGCCGTGCACCGCATCCCACGCGGCTTGCGCCACGGCATCGACCCCGGTCAGTTCGAGTCCGGCATTGGTAACGACCTGTTTGATCGAATAATTGGTGCTGCCCGCTGGCGCTGCCAGCAAAGGCGTGTCGATGAAGCTTGGCACCAGATCGCGTACCTTGACGCCCGCCCCATACCATTCGCCGTCGAGCGCCTCGGTCAACGCGCGCACCCCGAACTTGGTCGCCGAATAAACGGGTAGCCCCGACGTGCCATAGATCGCCGAGGCGGAAGCGGTGTTGAGCAGACAGGAACCCTGCGTGCGCGCGAGATAGGCATAGCCGATCTTGGCACCGTTGAGCACGCCGACCAGATTGATCGCCACGACGCGGTCGAGATCGTCGAAGGACATGTCGATAATCGGCCCGCCGGTGCCGATCCCGGCATTGTTGAACAGCACGTCGAGCCGCCCGCCGGTGGTGGCGGTGAAGGCATCGAGGCTCTCAACCCAGGCGGCGCGGTCGCGCACGTCCATCTGATAGGTCTCGACCATCCCGGCCGGCAGCATCGCCGCGGTTTCGCGTAAACCCGTTGTGTTGACGTCGGCGAGGCCAACGCGCCAGCCGCGCTCGGCAAACAGCCGCGCGGTCGCCTGGCCGATGCCCGAGCCGCCGCCGGTGATGAAGATTGCCTTTTGTTGGGTCATGATCCCTCTCCCCTTTGACGCGAACGGTATCCTCCCCCAGTGTCCGCGTCGATGCCGGATTCTCACAGTACAGGCCCAAGCGTTGCCTTCGACGCGGTGACGAAGCGCTACCGTGGCGGCGCGGTCGCGGTGGACGATGTCTCGCTGGAAATTGCGGGCGGCGCTTTCGTCGCGTTGGTCGGGAGTTCGGGCTCCGGCAAATCGACGCTGCTAAAGATGATCAACCGCTTGATCGTGCCGAGCGCGGGGCTTGTGCGGATCGACGGGACGGATGTTGCCGAGGGTGCGGCACCCGCGCTGCGCCGGCGGATCGGCTATGTCTTCCAGAATATCGGGCTGTTCCCGCATATGACGGTGGGCGAGAATGTCGCGATAGGGCTGCGGCTGGCGGGCGGGCGCGACACTGCCGCGCGCGTGGCGGCATTGCTCGATCTGGTCGATTTGCCGCAGGCTTTCGCCGTGCGGATGCCCGATGCGCTGTCGGGCGGGCAACGGCAGCGCGTCGGCGTGGCGCGCGCGCTTGCGACCGCGCCGGGGCTGTTGTTGCTCGACGAACCGTTCGGCGCGCTCGATCCGGTGACGCGCGACCAACTCGGCACAGCGGTGCGCGCGCTTCACGATCGGTTGGGCCTGACCACGATCATGGTGACGCATGACATGGCCGAGGCGTTGATCCTGGCGGACCGGGTGCTGGTGATGGATGCTGGGCGGATCGTGGCGGACGCCACGCCGCAAGCCTTGCTCGCCGGGCAAGGCGGCGCGGTGGCGGATGCCTTGGTGGCGGTACCGCGTGAACAGGCGCGGCGGTTGCGCGCGCTGGAGGAGGGGGCATGAGCCCGTTCCTCGAGGCGATGACGCGCGTGCCGCCGCTGCTCGCCGCGCATCTGTTGCTGGCGGCGGCGGCATTGGCGCTGGGGCTGGCGATCAGCCTGCCGCTGGCGATCTGGTCGGCGCGGCGGCCGGGTGTTGCGCGGGTCGCGCTGGCCTTTGCGAGTTTGGTGCAGACGATCCCGAGCCTGGCACTGCTCGCGCTCTTCTATCCGCTGTTGCTGTTCGTGTCGGGGCTGGTCGGGGGCGGGATACCGGCCTTGGGCTTCCTGCCTTCGCTGCTGGCGCTGACGCTCTATGCGCTGCTGCCGATCCTGCGCAACGGCGTGACCGGGCTCGCCGGGATCGACCCCGCCGTGATCGAGGCGGCGGACGGCATCGGCATGACGGCGTGGCAGAAGCTGCGGCTGGTCGAGGCCCCGTTGGTGGCACCCGTGCTGATGGCGGGCGTGCGCACGGCTGCCGTGTGGACGATCGGTGCGGCGACGCTATCGACCACGGTCGGCCAGCCGAGCCTGGGCGATCTGATCTTCGCCGGGTTGCAGACGCAGAATTGGGCGTTGGTACTGGCCGGGTGCGTCAGCGCGGCGGGGCTGGCGCTGGCGGTGGATGCGCTGCTCGGTCTGATCGAGCGCGGTATTGCGACCCGCAGGCGCGGGCGGGTTTACGGCGCGGGCGCGGTGCTGCTGCTCGGCGTGCTGGCCGCGCTTGCGCCGCTGGCGGTGCCGCGTTCGCCGACGATCGTGATCGGTGCCAAGAACTTCTCCGAGCAATATATTCTCGCACGCGTGATCGGGCATCGGCTTGAGCAAGCGGGTTACCGTGTCGAATATCGCGAGGGGCTGGGCTCGGCGGTGATTTATGGCGCGCTCAGTTCGGGCGCGATCGACGTCTATGTCGATTATGCGGGGACGCTCTGGACCAATGCGATGCGGCGCAGCGACACGCCCGCGCGGCCCGCGATGGTGGCGGCGATCGGTGCGTGGAGCGCGCAGACGTCGGGCGTGCGGCTGCTCGGGGCCTTGGGGTTCGAAAATGCCTATGCCTTTGCGATGCGCGGCGAAGCGGCGCGGGCTAAGGGGATCGTCTCGCTCGACGATCTGGCGCGCGCGGCGCCGGGGCTGACGCTCGGGTCCGACCTCGAATTTCTGGAGCGGCCCGAATGGGCGGCGGTGCAGCGCGCTTATCCAATCCGCTTTGCCGCCACGCACGCCTACAGCCCGACCTTCATGTACCGCGCGCTGGAGAGCGGTCAGGTCGATGTCATCTCGGCCTTTTCCTCGGACGGGCGGATCGCGGCGGAGCATTTGACCGTGCTCACCGACCCGCGCCGCGCGATTCCGGGCTATGACGCGATTCTGCTGCTGGCACCCAAGCGGGCGAAGGACGCTAGGCTGGTGGCGGCGCTCAAGCCGCTGGTCGGGCGCATCCCGGTCGCGGCGATGCGCGAGGCGAATTATCTGGTCGACCGCGACCGGGGCAAAGTGTCGCCCGAGGATGCGGCGCGCTGGCTGGAGCGTCGGCTGGGGTTGTAGTGAGCGGCGCTCCCCTCCCTGGAAGGAAGGGGGCGGGGGTGGGTCGGCCCGTTGGTCGCGCTGTCGCCCAGCACGGAGAGCCACCCACCCCCAGCCCCTCCCTTCCAGGGAGGGGGGGAAGAATGGCGCGCGTGTTGGCGTTATGCCCGCACCGCCGTCACGAAATAATCGAGCTTGGTGTCGTCGCTCAGTACGAAGCCCTTGGCGACCGAGAAGCCGAGCCCGCGCACATCGACGACGCGCAAGCCCGCCGCCTCGACCAATTCGGTCAGGGCATCCGGCGTCAGGAACTTGTCCCAGTCATGCGTGCCGCGCGGGATTTGCCCGAGCCCTTCGCCAACGGTGATCAGCGCGAGGCGTGACAATGCCGTGCGGTTGGGGGTGGAGAGGATTAGCAGGCCACCCTCCGCCAGCGCACCCGCCAGCCCGGCAATGAAGGCGGCAGGGTCGGTAACGTGCTCGATCACTTCCATGCTGGTGACGAGATCAAAGGTTGCGCCGTCCAGATTCTCGACGCTGCCGGTGCGATAGTCGATCGCGAGGCCCGATTGCGCAGCATGCGCGCTCGCCACCGCAATATTCTCGGCCGCCGCGTCGAGCCCGGTGACGCTCGCTCCCAAGCGCGCCAGCGGTTCGCACAGCAAACCTGCGCCGCAGCCGACATCGAGCGCACGCTTGCCCGCGAGCGGGGTGAAGCCGGTCTCGTCGCCATGCCACTGCGCATCGATCCGTTCGCGCAGATAGCGCAAGCGCACCGGGTTCAAGCGGTGCAGCATCGCCGAGGAGCCCTTCGGATCCCACCACTGCGCCGCCATCGCGCCGAAATGGGCGGCCTCGGCCGGGTTGATGGTGGTTACAGACGTTACGGTTGCGCTCTTCATGCGCGCTTCCTATCAGGACGCCCCCACTAGCCCAAGCCCCAGCTCAAGGATGTCTGCTGCGCATGGCCCGTATCGTGATGAAATTCGGCGGCACCTCGATGGCCGGGATCGAACGGATCCGCAGCGTTGCCGCGCGCGTCAAACGGGAAGTTGCTGCGGGCAATCAGGTCGCGGTGGTGGTATCGGCGATGGCGGGCGAGACCGATCGGCTGGTCGGCTTCTGCCGCGAAGCCTCGTCGCTTTACGACCCCAAGGAATATGACGTTGTCGTCTCGGCAGGCGAGCAGATCACCAGCGGGCTGCTGGCGATCGCGCTGCAGGCGGCGGGCGTGCCGGCGCGCAGCTGGCTTGGTTGGCAATTGCCGATCGCGACGTCGGATGCGCACGCCTCGGCCCGGATCGAAGGCATCGACATGGCTGCGCTGGAGGCCAGTCTCGCGGCGGGCGAAGTGGCAGTGATCCCCGGTTTCCAGGGCATCGATGCCGATGGCCGCGTCACCACGCTTGGCCGTGGCGGCTCCGATACGTCGGCAGTAGCAATGGCGGCGGCGATGAAGGCGGATCGCTGCGACATCTACACCGATGTCGACGGGGTCTACACCACCGACCCGCGCATCGTCCCGCGCGCGCGCAAATTGAAGAAAGTCACCTACGAAGAGATGCTGGAGCTTGCCAGCGTCGGGGCCAAGGTGCTCCAGACGCGCTCGGTCGGCCTTGCCATGAAGGAAGGCGTGCGCGTGCAAGTGCTGTCGTCCTTCACTGGCGAGGATGCACCGATGGCGGATACATTGCCCGGCACGATGATCGTCGGCGAAGAGGAGATTGAAGACATGGAAAGCCAGCTCATCACCGGCATCGCGCATGACAAGAACGAAGCCAAGATCACGCTGACGGCGGTGCCCGACAAGCCGGGCGCGGTCGCGGCGATCTTCGAACCGCTTGCGGCGGCGAACATCAACGTCGACATGATTATCCAGAATATCGCCCATGCGGCAGGCTCGACCGACGTGACCTTCACCGTGCCGGCGGCCGATCTGGCGCGCTCGATCGAGGCGCTGAACGCCGCGCGCGAAAAGATCGGCTTCGCCTCGCTGGTGCACGATACGCGCGTTGCCAAGATTTCGGTGGTGGGCGTGGGCATGCGCAGCCACGCCGGTGTCGCCAGCACGATGTTCTCGACGCTGGGCGAGCGCGGCATCAACATCCAGGCGATCTCGACCTCCGAAATCAAGGTCTCGGTGCTGATCGAGGAGGATTATACCGAGCTGGCGGTGCGCGTGCTGCACACGGCATACGGGCTCGATGCCGAGGATGCCGCCTGAACGGCGAAAACGGCCCGCTCAGCGGGTGCTGAGCGTGCCATTGCCGGAGGCATCGAAGGTCAGAATATACTGCCCGCCGATCGGCATCGACCAGGCTTCCTCCGCCACCGAGATGACATCACCGATCTCCTGCCCGCCCGCATTGCGGACGAGCTGAAATCCCCCCGCTGCCACCACGGCGGTGCTGACGGGCGAGGCTTGCAGCGCATAGGCACAAAAGATGGGATCGCTGCCGAGGCCAAAGCCGACGGTCACTTTGTAGAGCGTGGCATCATAGCTCGGGATATGCCACCCGGCCGAATCATGGGTGAGCGTGACCGCTTTGTTGAGCGGCAGTATGAAGCTGTCGGCATCGCTGGAATAGGGAAAAGCCGCCGCATTGGGGCTGATCTCGCCAGCCTTATAAATCGATGCGAACCATGACACCGGCAGATCGCGGTTGAAGGCGATGTACACGTTGGTGTCGACGGTCTGCAGTCCGGCGACGATGCGTTCCCCGCCAAGTTGCGCCAGGTCCGACGGAAAAAAAGTAGCCACCAGCGCGATCGCGTAATCCTGCGCAGGTTTGATGGTGACGGTCGTGGTGGGCGGGTATGCGGTGGCTGCATACAGCGTGTCTGCAGCCACCGGGGTGAAGCGCGGGTTTGCCTGTGCGATCTCGGCGGGCGTCGGTGAGAAGGGGGTGGTTTTCACCGGGATGTCGCCTTTGCCGAACCGTACGGGCCGTTGCGCCCTTCAGGGCCTGTTGCCGCCAAAGATGGCCTGGGCACCCGCGACCAGGAGGTTTTGGATGGTGGCGGCCGACTGCGCGCCGCTATAGCTGAAGTTCACGGTGGTCGCGCCGTTGACGCTGGTGATCGAGAATTGCACCCCGCTCACCACGAAGTAGGCAAATCCGGCCGTCAACGCTGTCGCCACGGTGATCGTCCCGGTGAGGAACGTGTTTGCGACATAGCCCTCCGCTTCTTCTTCGGCGGAAAGTTTTGCCACAGACGACGTGTCCCAGTGAACCTGCGTCACGGTATCCTGTTGGATCGTGGCGTCTTCCAGATACGCCATCGCCATCAACTGCGAATGCTCATCGGATTTCAGGAAAGCGAGATTTTCCAGCAACGCGAACTGTGCTGGCTTGCCGGGGGCGATCTTCCACTTTCCGTTGTTCAGTAGGGTCACGGTGCAGGCCCCGCCGGTGAAGGAGCCGGGGACCGAGACTTGGGCGGAGTCGTTGCTCACCTGCGTCCAGTCGGCGAGGGTCGACGATCCGAACGATCCGACGCTGATATAGAAGCTCAGCTTCGGCGTCAGTGTCCGGCTTTGGTTGGGCGAGGGAGACCAGGTCATCCCCATGAAGCCGCTGGCCGTCTGGATGCCGAACGACTGGTTGCTATACCAGCCCAGCGATTCGTTGTCTTCCTGGTTGAAGGAGTTGGTGACGAGTTTGATGCTGTTCGGGCCGGTCGACGTGCTCGCCAAGGTCAGTTTTGGCCCCTTTTTGGGCGGAGCGTTGGCATAATCGGCGTTCCACACCTGGGCGAGATCGCTGTTTTGCGAGATCGTCGAAGTGACTTGAACGTCGAGGCCGACGGCGTTGTTGCTGGCACCCGCGCCGACCGAATATTGCACGGGAATGACAAAGTAATTCGTGCTCGGATCGTTCGAATCGATCGCGATTGAGGCGCTCGAATTGGCAAAGACATTGGGATCGCTGGCGATTTCCGCAGGCCGGGTGAGGAAGCACCAGAATGTCTGAGTCGAGGAAGACTGGTTGACCAGATAGATGGTATATTGGCTAGGCATGATCATCTCCATTGCGAGAAGGATACGCTGCACATCACTAACTTGCGACAAGAGGTATCAGATCAGCCAGTCTAGGCGGTAGATCGCTATCCCGATGAAAGACGATCAATAGATATGATGCGTAGAAGGCGTCGGTGATAGTGTCATCGCAACATCCTATAAGCGACACGGCGATCATACTATGGATGGATATTATTGCACCGTATTGCTGAACCAATTTGACGGTTTGTAGAGAGGATTGAGCGAGGTCGATCCGATCTGGAGCGAATGGCGCGCGGAAAGAGCGAGCGTCCGCTTCGTCGACGCAAACCGCTTTTCGGGGAATGTCGGAGGGGGCTAGATGGTCTTGACCGTAGCGGCTAGGCACAATGGCATGACCCAAGCGACTTCCATTGTATCTCCGCTTTCCGGCGCGGAGCGTCTTAAGCGCCGCATGGCGCGCGGCACGGCCTTTCTGGGCAGCGAGACCGCGATCATCTGTGGCGCGATGTCGTGGGTGTCCGAGCGGCACCTCGTCTCGGCCATTTCCAATGCGGGCGGGTTCGGCCTGATCGCCTGTGGCGCGATGACGCCGGAATTGCTCGATGCCGAAATCGCCGCGACCAAGGCGATGACCGACAAGCCGTTCGGCGTGAACCTTATCACCATGCACCCGGCGCTGTTCGATCTGATCGAGGTGTGCAGCCGCCACGGCGTCGGCCATGTCGTGCTGGCCGGCGGTTTGCCCCCGGCGGGATCGATCGACGCGATCAAGGCCAAGGGTGCCAAGCTGATCTGCTTCGCGCCGGCGCTCAGCCTGGCCAAGAAACTGATCCGCTCGGGCGTCGATGCGCTGGTCGTCGAGGGCATGGAAGCGGGCGGGCATATCGGGCCGGTGTCGACCAGCGTGCTCGCGCAGGAAATCCTGCCCGAAGTCGCCGACAAGGTGCCGGTGTTCGTGGCGGGGGGCATCGGGCGCGGCGAGGCGATCGCGGCTTATCTCGACATGGGCGCGGCGGGCGTGCAGCTCGGCACGCGCTTCGCCTGCGCGACCGAGAGCATTGCGCATCCGAACTTCAAGAAGGCCTTTCTGCGCGCATCGGCGCGTGATGCGGTGGCAAGCGTACAGATCGATCCGCGCTTGCCCGTCATCCCGGTGCGCGCGCTGAAGAATGCGGGCGCTGATCTGTTTACCGCCAAGCAGCGCGAAGTCGCGCAGGCGCTGGACGAGGGCACGATCGCGATGGCCGAGGCGCAATTGCAGATCGAGCACTATTGGGCGGGCGCCTTGCGGCGCGCGGTGATCGAGGGCGATGTCGAGCATGGCAGCCTGATGGCGGGCCAGTCGGTCGGCATGGTGACCAAGGAAGAACCCGTCGCCGACATCATCGCCAGCCTGATGGAGGAAGCCGCCGCCGCGCTGGCGCAGCGCGCGGCCTGAGCCGATAGCGGCGTCAGGGATCACCCCTTCCGTTCGTTTCGAGCGACGTCGAGAAACCTGAAACAGCGAGTGCTGCGGTTTCTTGATGACGCTGGAAACGAACGGATCAAAGAACGGCCGCCAGGCTTAGGCGTCAGCCGAGCTGCGCCAGCCCGCCGCCGAGCATAAACACCGCCAGCGCCGCGCCGCCGCCGAAGATGAAGGCGATCAGCAGCGACAAAATGCCCGCGACCACGCCGCCCTGACGGCGGCGCACGAAGGTGCTGCGCTGGCCGGGTTTGCCGAGCTTGAGTTCGACATAGCCGGCCGCCGCGCCGCCAAAGGCGGTCATCACCAGCGTGATCGCGGCACCCAGCACCGTCTGGGTGGCGATGGCGATCGGCAGCAGCAGCGCGAACGGCGCGGCCATCGCGAAGGCGGCGAGCAGCTTTGCGAGATCGACTTCGTCCTTGCCGACGGGCGCGACCGCCAGCAGATCGGGCGAATCCTCAGCCGATACCGTCAGCCAGGCAAAGCTGCCGACGAGCTGGCTCGCGATGAACACGCTGCCAAACGCCAGGGTCGCCGGGAGCGGGAGTGTGTGCCCCTTGCCAAAGGCGACGAACAATAAGGGGGCCATGTAGATCAGCCGCACCACGATCTGGAAGGCGAGCGCCGGGTCGCGCGCGAGCAGCCGCCACTCCTTGGCGAAAATCGTGCGCGTCAGCCCGGCGTGAAACAGGCGTCCGCTGGCGCGGCCGGTCGGCTTGCTGCGCGACAGGCGCATACCGCCATCCTGATAGCCGGACAGGAACAGCCGCTGCAGCGCCGATCCGGCGGCGACGAACAGCAGCAGCGCACCGCCCAGCAGGATGAAGATGGCGAGCGGATCGCCCAGGGCCGCGCGACCGGGCAAAGCGGAGAGCCCGTGCGATCCAACGCCGTTTGCGCGCAGACGCTCGAACAGCGCGACCAAAGCACCCGCGCGCCGGTCGCTATGCGACACCAATTGCGTGCCGAGGAAGATCGCGCCGCCGAGCACTGCGGCGACGATCTGGCCGACGGTGCGCGCGGCGCGCGGACCGACCAGCGTAGCGATCGCCAGCGTCAGCGCGAGGCCAAGAGCGGCGGCGGCAAAGGCGAGCGCGGCGAGCAACGCGACCAGCCCGAACAGCTGTGGATGGCCGAGAATCGCAACCGGCACGACCATCGGCAACAGCAACGTCGCGTAGGTCAGCGCAATCGCGCCGGCGATCCCCAGCAATTTGGCCAGCAAGACCGTTCGCTCGGGCACGGGCGCGGTAAACAGCAGCGACAGGTCGCCGCTCTCATAGAGCGTGCGCTGGCTGCCGATCATCGCTTGTGCGGTCATGAAGGTCAGCGCGAGCAGGCTCGCCCCAAGCACCCCGATCAACATCTCGGGCAAGACCGGAATCGGGGTATCCCGCAGTGCCCAGCCGGTCGCGCAGCCGATCAACAGCCACAGGCCGAGCAGGCCATAGCCGATCCAGCGGGCAACGCCTTTGCGGGGCCGGGCGCGAAAGGCCAGGCGCAGTTCGTGCAGCGCCAGCCAGGCGAAGCTTCCCGGGCGCGCCAAGCGCATCGCCCAGTTCATGCGGCGACGGGCTCCGCACTGGTCAGGCGAATGAAGGTGTCTTCCAGCGTCATGCCTTCGGTGCCCGCGCGGTCGCGCAGTTCGTCGAGCGTGCCCTGGGCGAGCAAGCGCCCCCCGCCGATGATGCCGATGCGGTCCGCCATGCGTTCCGCCACCTCGAGGATATGGGTGGTGACGATCACGGTCTTGCCGGCCTCCACCTGCGCACGCAGCGCATCCTTGACCGAGCGCGCCATGTTCGCGTCGAGCCCGGTCAGTGGCTCGTCGAGGATCAGCAGCTTGGGATCATGGATCAACGCGCCCGCCAGCGCGACCTTCTGCTTCATGCCGCGTGAAAAGCCTTCGCAGCGCGTGTCGCGTTGCTCCCACAAATCGAGCCAGTGCAGCAAGCGATCGGCTTCGCGCGCCGCGAAGCCGGGGTCCATCCGCCACAGCCCGGCGACGAAGGCGAGATATTCCAGCGGCGACAATTTGTCGTAGAGCATCGGCTCGTCGGGCAGCCAGGCGGTGATCGCCTTGGCCCCGAGCGGATCGCGCCGCGTGTTGATGCCGAAGATCTCGATCGATCCGGCGTCGGGCTTGGCGAGCCCTGCCACCATGCGCAAGGTCGTGGTCTTGCCCGCGCCATTGGGGCCGAGCAGTGCATAGAGTTGGCCACCTGCAATATCGAGATCGAGCCCGGTGATGACAGGCTTGTCGAAGCTCTTGGCCAGGCCTCGGATGCGCAAGGCGGGCACGTGCGGGGAATCGATCATGTGTTCTGTTTAAGCGATACACCATGGCCGTCCAGTGGGTACGGGTGGCGTATGCGGGGTTTTCGGATGGCGCGCGTGCCGTTACAGGGCGACGTCATGCCGCACGCCGACCTCGATTTGCCGACGCAAGGCCGCATC
>NZ_RWKS01000070.1:0-1689 GCF_003985085.1 Sphingomonas sp. TF3
GGGGACCGGTGAGAGGATGTTCGAAAACGCACGCTAAGCATCCCGACCGTTCTGATGAAGGCGGAGAGGCCTGAACCGTTCGCGGGGTTTGTCCATCTCGCTCCACAGATAGTCGCCGGTGAGGCCGATGTGCTCCCATCCCAGCGGCGCGACATGGGCGAGTAGTTCGTCGGGCACCTCGACACCGCTGGCGCGCAGATGCCGGACCGCGCGGTCGAGATAGACCGTGTTCCAGAGGGTGACGGCCGCGGTGAGAAGGGTCAGCCCGGAGGCACGATGGCGCTGGTTCTCGAATGTGCGGTCGCGCAATTCGCCGAGGCGGTTGAAAAAGATGGCGCGGGCGAGCGCATTGCGGGCTTCACCCTTGTTGAGGATGCTGCCGGTGCGACGCCGCTGTTCGGGATTGTTGAACCAGTCGAGCATGAACAGGGTGCGCTCGATCCGCCCGAGCTCGCGCAATGCGCGAGCGACCGGGTTTTGACGCGGAAAACCTGCCAGCTTGCGCAGCATGACCGACGCGCTGACGGTGCCCGCCCGGATCGAGGCGGCGAGCCGCAGCGTCTCGTCCCAATCCGCCTCGATCGCGCGGACGTTGACCGGGCGGGCTACGAGCGGGCGCAGTGTGGGCCAGGGGTCGAGCGACGACAGGCTGTAGAGCCGGCGCTCGTTGAGGTCACGGATACGCGGTGCGAAGCGGAAGCCGAGCAGGTGGCATAGGCCGAAAACGTGATCGACCGCCCCGGCGGTGTCGGTGGCATGTTCGCGGATTACCAGCTCGCTCTCATGGTCGAGCAGGCCATCGAGGACGTGCGCGGCCTCGCCGGCATTGGCTGCAATGACCTTGGTGTGGAACGGCGTGAAGCGGTCGGTGACGTGGGTGTAGAACAGCACGCCGGGATCGGTGCCGTAGCGGGCATTGCGATCGGCGCGACCCTCGCCCTGACCGCCGGCGCGGAAGAACTGTCCATCCGACGACGACGTGTCGCCCGGTCCCCAGACCTGGGCGAGAGGATGCGCGGTATGGCAGTCAACGATCGCCGCCAGCGCCGACAGATAGGTTTCGTCGCGCACATGCCATTCTGCGGTCCAGCGGAGGCGGGGCAGCGTCAGCCCGCGCGAGCTTTCGGCCATGCGCCCGAGGCCGAGATTGGTCGCATCGGCGAGTATCGCGCCCATCAGCGCGGATTGATCGGAGGCCGGCTCACCGCTGCGAGCATGGACGAAGCGGTCGGCGAACCCTGACCAGGCGGCGACCTCGACCAGAAGGTCAGTGATCCGCACACGCGGCAGCATCGCGTAGAGACGGGCCTTCAGTGCCTCGGCATCGTCCGACGGGGATCGCCGGATCGGCGAGATCAGCAACTGCCCGCGCTCGATCGTCACATCGACCAATTCGCCCGTCGCCGCTGCCCGTTCCACCTCGGTCATGCGCCGGGTCAGCAGGGTACGACGTTCCTCATACCATTCGGCAAAACCGGACGGCACGGCCAGGCGCAGGTTGCCATCGGCGCGCATCGTGTCGAACGCAGGGGTCGGCAGCAGGTAATCGTCGAGCGTGCGATAGGCGCGACTGCCGTCCACCCAGATGCTGCCGGAGCCGAGCCGTTCGCGCAGATGGACGATCGCTGCGATCTCGTAGGCGCGGCGGTCGATCGTACCTTCGGTCGGTTGGACCACCTTGCGCCAGCG
>NZ_RWKS01000071.1:0-1628 GCF_003985085.1 Sphingomonas sp. TF3
GTTTATTCTCCTTCAACGTCTTTGCAAGAAGGCGATAGCACCGCAATTCCCAGCGATTTTAAACATTGGTTGGTACACGTAGACGGTGCCAACGTGTTCACTAATGAGAGTTCGAGTGTCGCGGTTGGCGGTGCTAAGGTACCAGACGGCTCGGTTTCGCTTGCGAACAATCTTACTGCGACGTTTGATGTCAGCTATTTTTTGACGCCTAAAATTGCGCTAAATGTCTATTCTGGATATCCGCCGCGAGCGCACATCAAGGGGGCTGGCTCGCTCGCCGCCTTCGGCACGTTGGCGAGCGCCAATTACGGCCCTTTGACTGTGTCGGGCGAATATCACTTCTCAGGTTTCGGCGCGCTCAAGCCGTATGTCGGCGCAGGCGTAACCTATGTCGTGTTCCTGAATGTTGACGATGCTGCACTTAATGACGTCAGCGTTGACAATGCGTTCGGGCCTGCACTGAAGCTTGGGGTCGACTACGACGTTTCTGAGCGCTGGACATTACACAGTTATATTCAACAGATTTGGGTGAGCACTAATGTGACCGCAAAAGTCGGTCCAGCACCGGCTTCGGCGCATGTAGCGATAAACCCGACCATTATCGGTGTAGGAATTGGCTATCGCTTCTGATCGTTTAAAGATCAAACGAATGATTTCATGAAAATCGCCTATGATGCAGGAGATTTTGATCGGAAGAATTCCGGTGGAGGAAATGTGATGCTTGGACAGATGATGCACTCGCCACTGCTCGTGTCGTCGATCCTGCGACACGCGTCGGCCTATCACGGTGACACGGAGGTGGTATCGCGTACCGTGGAAGGGTCGATCCACCGCTATACCTATGCCGAGCTTTCAGGGCGCGCGCAGAAGCTCGCCAATGCCCTCGGACGCCTCGGCCTCGAAAATGGCGACCGGGTCGGAACACTGGCCTGGAACGGCTATCGGCACATGGAGCTCTATTATGGCGTGTCCGGATCCGGCCTAGTCTGCCACACGATCAATCCACGCCTCTTCCCAGAGCAGATCGCCTATCTCATCGCGCATGCCGGAGACCGGATCCTCTTCTCGGACCTGTCGTTTCTGCCGATCCTCGAAGCGCTGGCGGACAGGCTGAAGGACCTGAAGGCCGTCGTCATCATGACCGACGAAGCCCATATGCCGAAATCCGAGATCCTTCCCGGTCTCGTCTGCTACGAGACACTGATCGCGGGAGAATCGGACGAATACGAGTGGCCGGATATCGATGAGAATACTGCGTCCGGCCTGTGCTACACCTCCGGGACTACGGGCGAGCCCAAGGGCGTGCTCTACAGCCATCGGTCCAGCGTATTGCACGGCATGACCTGCGCGCTGCCCGACGTGATGGGACTCTCAGCCCTGGATGCGGCCTCTCCGATCGTGCCGATGTTCCACGTCAATGCCTGGGGTGTCCCTTTCGCGGCACCGATGGTCGGCGCCAAGCTTGTCATGCCGGGACCGAGGCTGGACGGCGCCAGCCTACATGAGCTGTTCGAGCAGGAAGGCGTGACATTTACCGCCGGTGTGCCGACCGTTTGGCTCGCGCTGCTGGACTGGATGGACTTGCACGCCCAATCGTTTACCAGTTTGAAGCGCGTTGCGATCGGGGG
>NZ_RWKS01000072.1:0-1624 GCF_003985085.1 Sphingomonas sp. TF3
TGGGGACTGGGCGACACCTCGTCGTCGGACGGGCAGTTCTTCCGTGCGGGCGGACGAGGTGAGGCGCGCGCCGACCACAACGCCCGCTACGGCAGCGAGCCGGGCGTGCTGTTCTACACCCATGTCTCCGACCGTTATGCGCCCTTCCACAGCAAGGTCATTGCCCCCAATACCGGCGAGGCTTCGCACGTCATTGACGGGCTACTCGACCATGAAAGCGGCATCGCGATCCGCGAACATGCGACCGATACCGCCGGCGCCGTCGATCACGTCTTCGGCCTGTGCCACCTGCTCGGCTTCCGCTTCGCACCCCGCATCCGCGACCTTGGCTAACGCCGCCTCTATGCCATGAGTGACCTGACACCTTGGCCGACACTTCGTCCGCTCGTCGCCGGTCCGGTGAACCTCCGCGCCATCGAGGAGGACTGGAACGAGACGCTGCGGCTTGCCGCCTCGATCCGGGCCGGCACCGTCCGCGCATCGGTGATGCTGCGCAAGCTTGCCGGCTATCCGCGCCAAAATCCGGTCGCCCGCGCGTTGCGCGAGATCGGGCGGGTGGAGCGCACCCTGTTCATGCTCGACTGGCTCGACGATGCCGATCTGCGTCGCCGCACCAACGCCAACCTCAACAAGGGCGAGGCCCGCAACGTGCTCGCCCGCGCGGTCTTCTTCAACCGGCTCGGCGAGCTTCGCGACCGCACCTTCGAGAACCAGCGACACCGCGCCTCCGGCCTCAACCTCATCGTCTCGGCCATCATCCTGTGGAACACAGTCTATCTCGGCTGCCGATGATCAACAGGCGCCGCAATGTTCGCTCACCCATCCGCGAGATCGCACCAAGCTTCTGTTTGCCGCCCATCGAGGCTTGTTTTGGCACGAGCCCAAGCCACGCAGCAAAGTCGCGCCCCTTGGCGAATTTCTCGGCTAGTGGCGCGATGGCAGCAATGGCGGTTGCGGTAATCGGACCGATGCCGGGAATAGTCATCAATTGGCGCGCCACCTCGTCCTCGCGAGCCCGGCGCGCGATTTCCTTGTCGAGGGCTGCTACTCGTTTGTCGAGTTCGGCCAGCCTCTCGATCATCATCGAAAACATCGGTCGTGCCGCCTCCGGCAGTGTTCCCCCGATCTCGCCGCCATCAAGCAGATCCGCCAGCATCGCAAGGTGAGCCGCACCTTTGGGTGCAACCCAGCCATATTCGGCCAAGTGACCGCGGATCGCGTTGCCGAGCTGAGTGCGCTGCTTGACCGCCAAGTCGCGCGTGCGGAACACCAGCGCGGCTGCCTGCTGTTCCTCGGTCTTCACCGCGACGAAGCGCATGCTCGGCCGCTGTGCCGCCTCGCAGATCGCCTCCGCATCCACCGCATCGTTCTTGTGCCGCTTTACAAACGGCTTGACGTACGCAGGTGGGATCAGTCGGACCTCATGTCCCATCGCCCGCAGCTCGCGAGCCCAATGATGTGCACCACCGCACGCCTCCAGCGCCACCAAGCAGCGCGGATGTGCCGCGAAGAAGTCGAGCAGCTTTCCGCGCGTGATCCTGCGACTGAACACAGCTCGACCGGTCGCATCGGCGCCGTGCGCGTTAAAAACATGCTTGGCGATATCGAGACCGATCGTGGTAAC
>NZ_RWKS01000073.1:0-1197 GCF_003985085.1 Sphingomonas sp. TF3
AAGGTCTCGAAAGGCCCCTTGAATGGCTGATCTGCTCACAAACGCCCAACTGGTTCTGGCCGACCGCGTCGTCACGGGCAGCATCCGCCTTGACGGCGCGCAAATCGCTGCCGTCGAACCAGAGGCGACACTCGCAGTCCCGGGCGAAGACCTGGAAGGCGACTTCTTGCTGCCGGGGCTGATCGACCTTCACACCGACAATATCGAGCGCCACTTCCGTCCGCGCCCTCGCGTGACCTGGCCGTTCCCGATCGGATCGGTTCTGACGCACGACTGGGAACTCCTCGGCGCCGGTATCACCACGGTTGTCGATTCACTCGCGCTCGGCGACTACGATGGCGATGGTGCCCGTGCAGCCATGCTTGACGGAGCGATCAGCAGTCTGAAAGCGGCGCGCGACGCCGGCTTGCTGAAGGCTGAGCACTACCTTCACTTGCGCTGCGAGCTTGCCGATCCCGGTGTCCTCGAGTTTGCGAGAGGCAGGCTGGCAGACCCAACCGTCCGCCTCATCAGCCTCATGGATCACACGCCCGGCCAGCGCCAATGGCGCAACCTGGACATCTACCGCGAATACTACCGCAAAAAGCATGCGCGGGTCTGGAATGATGAAGAGTTTGCAGCGCATCTCGAAGTCTGCCGGAACAACCAGCAGACCCATACCCCCCGTAGCCGCGATGCAATCCTTGCAGAGGCTGCCCTTCATGGCCTGCCCCTGGCGAGCCATGACGATACCACTGTCGAGGATGTCGACCAGTCGCACACGTACGGCGTGGGTATCTGCGAGTTTCCGACCACGCTCGAAGCGGCCCAGCGCGCTCACGATCATGGGATGAAGAACGTCATGGGCGCGCCAAACGTCGTTCTTGGCAAGTCCCACTCGGGCAATGTCAGCGCAATCGAACTTGCGCACGCCGGTCTCGTCGACATCCTTAGCTCGGACTATGTGCCCTCGAGCATGCTGCAGGCCATCTTCAAGCTGGCTGGCATGGGCTTCGACCTGGCCAAGGTGGTCGCGATGGGCTCGCTGGCACCCGCACAGGCGCTTCGTTTCGACGATCGCGGCTCCATCGCTCCTAGCCTTCGTGCCGATCTTTTGCGCGTCCGGGTGGTCGATGGCCTGCCAGTGATCCGAAACATCTGGATCGGTGGCCGACGCATCCTGTGATCCGTGGGAGCAGGACTCCCAGCACTTCCTTT
>NZ_RWKS01000074.1:0-1196 GCF_003985085.1 Sphingomonas sp. TF3
CCTATACCGCCACGGGTCCTGGCGGAACCTCGGCCGCTGCCACCGTCACGCTCACCGTCGCCACGCCTGCTGCGCCCAGCGTTGCCGCCAAGAGCGCCAGCGTCGCTTATGACACCGCGACGCCGATCGACCTGACCGCCTCGGTCAGCGGCGTGCATAGCAGCCTCACCGTCAGCACCGCCCCTGCGCATGGCACCACCAGCGTGGCTGGCGACGTGATCACCTACACCCCGACCACCGGCTATTATGGCAGCGACAGCTTCGGCTATACCGCCACCGGTCCTGGCGGAACCTCGGCTGCCGCCACCGTCACGCTCACCGTCGCAACGCCTGCTGCGCCGAGCGTTGCCGCCAAGAGCGCCATCGTTGCGTACAATACCGCCACCCCGATCGATCTCACCGCCTCGGTCAGCGGCGTGCATAGCAGCCTCACCGTCAGCTCAGCGCCTGCGCACGGCACCACCAGCGTGGCTGGCGACGTGATCACCTACACCCCGACCACCGGTTATTATGGCAGCGACAGCTTCGGCTATACCGCCACCGGTCCTGGCGGCACCTCGGCCGCTGCCACCGTCACGCTCACCGTCGCCACGCCTGCTGCGCCGAGCGTTGCCGCCAAGAGCGCCAGCGTTGGCTATAACACCGCGACCCCGATCGACCTGACCGCGTCGGTCAGCGGGGTGCACTCAAGCCTCGCCGTCAGCACCGCGCCTGCGCACGGCACCACCAGCGTTGTCGGCGATGTCATCACCTACACCCCGACCAGCGGCTATTATGGCAGCGACAGCTTCGCCTATACCGCCACCGGTCCCGGCGGCACCTCGGCCGCTGCCACCGTCACGCTCACCGTCGCGACGCCTGCTGCCCCGACTGTGGCCGCCAAGAGCGCGAATGTCGCGTACAACACCGCCACCCCGATCGACCTCACCGCCTCGGTCAGCGGCGTGCATAGCAGCCTCACCGTCAGCACCGCGCCCGCGCACGGCACCACCAGCGTGGCTGGCGATGTCATCACCTACACCCCGACCACCGGCTATTATGGCAGCGACAGCTTTGCCTATACCGCCACGGGGCCTGGCGGCACCTCGGCCGCTGCCACCGTCACGCTCACCGTCGCCACGCCTGCTGCGCCGAGCGTTGCCGCCAAGAGCGCCAGCGTTGGCTATAACACCGCCACCCCGATCGACCTGACCGCC
>NZ_RWKS01000075.1:0-1061 GCF_003985085.1 Sphingomonas sp. TF3
CCTGCCTATCCGGTTGACGCATACACCCACTAGGGATAGATTGTGTGCGTGAAACGGATAGTGAGTTATGGACGTTCTCGGCCGCACCGATCTGCCATTCCCACAATCGCTGCCGGAGTTTCAGCGGCTTTTTCCCGACGATGATGCCTGCGCCGCCTACCTGGAAAAGATTCGCTGGAGTGACGGGTTCGCCTGCCCGCATTGCGGCATTGTGGGTGGGCCTTTCCGCATCGCCACGCGGCCCGGCGTTCTGACCTGTCGCGCGTGCCGCCGCCAGACGGGATTGACCGTCGGCACGGTCATGGAACGCAGCCACACGCCCTTGAGCACATGGTTCTGGGCAGCCTATCTGGTCGCCAGCCAGACGCAGGGCATGTCTGCGGTTCAGTTCCAGCGGCAGCTTGGGCTGACACGGTACGAAACCGCCTTCGGCATCCTGCATAAGCTCCGTGCGGGCATGGTACGGCCCGAGCAGGACCGGATCGGCGGCAAGACGGACGGTCATGTCGAGGTGGACGAAACCTGGGTCGGTGGAAAGACACGCGGCGAAGGCCGGGGCGTTCATCGTAAGACGCTGGTGGCTGCCGCCGTCGAAGTCCGCCACCGGGAACCGGGTACAGCCCAGGACAAGCGGAAGGATGGCCGTTATGCTGGTCGGGTGCGGCTATCTGTCGCCGCCGACCGCAGCGCCGATTCGCTGTGCGGCTTCGTAGGAAGTGCCGTCATGCCGGGGGCGCTGATCATCACCGACGATTGGAGCGGCTATGGCAACCTGCGGACACGCGGCTATGACCACCACGCAATTGCCGAATGTGGCGACCCCGAGGTGGCCGAGGAGTTCATGCCGATCATCCACCTCGTCTTCAGCAATCTGAAGACATGGCTCAACGGTATCCACCACGGCGTCAGCGCAAAGCATTTGCAAGCCTACCTCAACGAGTTCACGTTCCGCTTCAACAGACGGTTCTACCCGTTCAACGCCTTCCGCTCGCTCCTCGGAATTGCAGGCGAGGTGAAGGCTCCGACCTACGCAGAGCTATATTCCGGTGACTGGGCGCACC
>NZ_RWKS01000076.1:0-878 GCF_003985085.1 Sphingomonas sp. TF3
CTCTGTTGCAAAGATTGGCGGCAGTCAGAGGTAGGCTGTCGCTCTGCGCCGATCAGGCGGCTGCTGCGAAATGGTGGTTGAGCATGCCCATGGCCTCCGTCAGCGCCGAGGGCCCAATGCCAAAAGCTCTCTCCACAAGGCGCACCTCGCCCCTGATGCCGGGCTGCAGGCACCAGGGGCGAGCCTGTCCTTTGCGCAGGGCTCGCATGACTTCGAATCCCTTGATCGTGGCATAGGCCGTGGGGATCGATTTGAAACCGCGCACCGGCTTGATCAGTATCTTGAGCTTTCCGTGATCGGCCTCGATCACGTTATTGAGATACTTCACCTGCCGGTGGGCCGTCTCCCGGTCCAGCTTTCCTTCGCGCTTCAATTCGGTGATCGCTGCACCATAGCTCGGCGCTTTGTCGGTATTGAGCGTGGCAGGCTTTTCCCAGTGCTTCAGGCCTCGCAGGGCCTTGCCCAGGAACCGCTTCGCTGCCTTGGCGCTGCGGGTCGGCGACAGGTAGAAATCGATCGTGTCGCCCCGCTTGTCGACTGCCCGGTACAGGTAGGTCCACTTGCCCCGCACCTTGACGTAGGTTTCATCCAGGCGCCAGCTCGGATCAAAGCCACGCCGCCAGAACCAGCGCAGCCGCTTCTCCATCTCCGGGGCGTAGCACTGGACCCAGCGATAGATCGTCGTATGGTCGACCGAAATGCCGCGTTCCGCCAGCATTTCCTCAAGGTCGCGATAGCTGATCGGATAGCGACAATACCAGCGCACCGCCCACAGGATCACATCACCCTGGAAATGGCGCCACTTGAAATCCGTCATCGTTCCGTCCGTCCAATCTCCGCCAAGCATGCTCAAGCTTCACGATTTTTGCAACAGAGCC
>NZ_RWKS01000077.1:0-842 GCF_003985085.1 Sphingomonas sp. TF3
CTAGGGTCAGGACTCATAACCACCAGGTGACGGCTGCCACGAGGTAGATCGCGCCGAGGAAGTTTGTGGCGAGCTTGTCGTAGCGAGTGGCGATGCGACGATAATCCTTGAGGCGGCAGAACATGCGCTCGACCGCGTTTCGGCCTTTGTAGAGCGAGCGCGAGAAGCAGCTTTTCCAGCGCCGGTTCGCCTTGGAGGGGATGTTGGGCACGGCACCCTGGCGCTCGATCAGGTCGCGGATCGCGTTGCTGTCATATGCCTTGTCCGCCAAGACGATGGTGCGCGGCGCGAGGTCGTCGAGCAGGACATTGGCAGCACGGCAGTCGGCGACGTTGCCGCCGGTCAGCAGGAAGCGGAGCGGGCGACCTTCGCCGTCGGTGAGCGCGTGGAGCTTGCTGTTGCGGCCACCTCGGCTAATCCCGATCGCTTGGACGAGCGCCCCCCTTTTCCGCCGCCCGCCGAGCGGTGCGCCTTCATATGTGTGCTGTCGATCAGGACTTCGGCAGGCGGTCCACCCGCTGCCGCCAGCGTGACGAATATCTCTTGCCAGATGCCTTTCGCCGCCCACCGCACGAACCGGTTGTACAGCGTCTTTCTCGGACCGTAGCAGGCCGGTGCATCGACCCAGCGACCGCCCGATCTCACCACATGGATGATGCCGCTGATCACACGCCGGTCATCAACCCGCGCAACCCCTCGAACCTTGTCCGGCAGCAACGGCCGAAGCCGCTCGAACTGCTCTTCACTCAACCAGAACTCGCTCAAACCCACGCTCCTGCTGCCGCAGAGCCTGAATCACATTCGCGCCGCCAAGGGAATCCGGTTTATGGGTCCTGACCCTA
>NZ_RWKS01000078.1:0-808 GCF_003985085.1 Sphingomonas sp. TF3
TGCTCAAGCCGACTCCACCCTCGGTCGGTGGCCCGATCGACAAGGTTGCGCTCGACCGCAATGCGCGATTGCTGGAGACGGTGCTGAGCGATTTCCACGTCAAGGGGTCGATCATCAATGTGCGACCGGGCCCAGTGGTGACGATGTACGAACTGGAACCGGCGGCCGGCATCAAGGCGAGCCGCGTCATTCAGCTCGCCGACGACATCGCGCGCAACATGTCGGCGGTGTCGGCACGCGTGGCCACCATTCCCGGGCGCACCGTAATCGGTATCGAGTTGCCCAATGCGCGGCGCGAGACGGTGGGCCTGCGCGAACTCATCGATTCGCTCGACGATCAGCCGGGCGCGCTGTCGCTGGTGCTGGGCAAGAATATCGCGGGCGATCCCGTCATCGCCGATCTCGCCCCGATGCCGCATTTGCTCGTTGCGGGTACGACGGGTTCGGGCAAGTCGGTCGGGCTCAACTGCATGATCCTGTCGCTGCTCTATCGGCTCAAGCCGGAAGAGTGCCGGATGATCATGATCGATCCCAAGATGCTCGAACTGAGCATGTATGAGGACATTCCGCACCTCTACGCACCCGTCGTGACCGACCCGGCCAAGGCGGTGCGCGCGCTCAAATGGACGGTCGAGCAGATGGAGGACCGCTATCGGCAAATGTCCTCGCTCGGCGTGCGCAGCCTGGCCAGCTTCAACGACAAGGTGCGCGCGGCCAAGGCCAAGGGCCAGCCGCTCGGGCGCAAGGTGCAGACCGGCTATGAACCCGTCACCGGCGCGCCGATCTATGAAGAGGAAACGCTCGATTA